>NZ_JBHXNP010000115.1:0-27776 GCF_042719495.1 Streptomyces sp. NPDC058525 | reverse complement strand
GCTGACCGCCCCCGACACACCGACCGGCGCGGTCACCATCGAGATCAGCAGCCCCGCGGCGAAGCCGGCCCAGATCGTCCACTCCCCCCTGCCCCCGCTCCCCCGTCGCCCCCCGTCGCCCCCCGTCGCCCCCCGTCGCCCCCCGAGTATCGGAGCACTCCCGGCACCCAGCGCAGAACCGCAACACGATCTTCACGACCGGCGTCAGCACCCGTGCCCAGGCCGGCCAACTACCGCGCTCACCGGCTTCCCGACGGAAGCGAGGAAGTGTTCGGCGCAGCCAACGCCAAGAGGCCAGGCACCCCCGGTGGCGGGGGGGACCTGGCCTCTTGTGGTGTGCGGAGCGCTACTTCATGCCACGCGATTTCCTCGGCCCGCGGCGACCCTTGGCAGGGTAATCCGGGTCATCCTCGGCTGACGGCAGGGCAGCCGAGCCGTCAGCGTGGTCGTTGACCCAACCGCAGAGCGGGCACGCGTACCGGTTGTTCAGACCGGCAATCGAAGTCCCGCACTGGCGGCACTCGGTCTCGGTGATCTCCATCGCGGACAACGGTGGTTCCTCGATCCGTGGGGGCTGTGCCGGTAGCCATTGCGTCATGGGGGCACGCTACCGCCGTACTGCCCGACATGACTCCGGATGACCAGCCACAGTAGTTCGTACAGAGCCAGCGTCCATCAGGCCCCTGCTGCGCGGCCGCGCCACAGTTGCCACAGTTCATGGCCACCTCAATTCAGAACGGATGGGCCGTCTTTCCGTCTCCCCTACCCAGTTCCGCGCGCTGGCCTCGATCAGCGCACCCCGTGCAGGCGCAAGACGCGGATCGGGCGCAGCGGCAACCCCGCACGGACGCCCACGCGGTCTCCCCCGCCTCTGCCAGACGTCGCGCCCACATCGACAACACGGTCCCTCCGGTCCCTGTGCACGCCCACCCCGGACCTCCTTCGGTCAGCAGGCTTCCGCCGAGCCGTTCTCGCCGGACCCCGTGGCCCGGCGCCGGTACCGCTCGGCCTCGGGCCCGGCCACCACCTTTGCCAGGCGCAGCGCCTCACCCGGGGTGTGCCGGAACGCCACCGCGCGGCCAACGTCGCTCGAGTACTCCCGATCCGAGCCGGCCGCCGTCTCGGTCCAGGCCCGCAGGCCGGTCATCGCCCGGCCTCCCCCGCCCGATTCCCTGATCCGGCATCTGGCCGAGCGTCCGCGGGTGACGGGCTGGGGCGCGGATGCGCTCATCGTGGCCTCCCTGAAGCGGCGTCGGGGTTGTCCCGGCTCTGAGGACGCTAGGGAACCGGCGTATGACACCTCAACGTTCTTGCGGGAAATTGCGGGCGGTCACCCGCATGCCGTTCGCGCTCGGGTCAGGCGGGCTCGGGCGCCGGTGCCGTAGAGGGGCGACTGCGGAGAGCTGGGCGAACGCGCGCTCGTAGACGGCGGTCTCGCCGGGGGCGGTGAGGGTCACCCGGGCGGACAGCAGCTCGATGCCGACCTGGGCGGTGTCGTAGAGGGTGAAGGACTCCATCGACCACAGCGGGCGCGCGGCGCCGGCCGGGATGATGCCGAGGGAGACCTGGGGCAGGGCCGTCATTTCCAGGAGGTGGCCCAGCTGAGCGGCGGTGGTGGCCGCATCGGCCACGCCGGGGCGTAGGACGGAGTCCTCCAGGAGGAAGGCGAAGGTGCGGCCGCGGCGGTTGAGGATTTTCGAGCGGGCGGTCCGTGCGCGGGCGGCGGCCTCGGCGTCGGCCTCGGGGGCGTGGGGGCAGTGGTGGGGCTTGCTGGAGCGATCCCGCAGGCCCTCGAGGCCCTCGTCCTGGTACCTACGCAGCCACTTGTAGCAGCATGTGCGACTGATGCCGTAGTAGCGGCAGGTCAGCGCGACGTTCCCGGTGACTTCATCGGCGTGGCGCAGGACCGCCAGGCGATGTTGGGCCTGACGGTCCTGCTGCTGTTGCAGTGAAGGGGGCATGGCAGATCTCCGTAGTGGTCGGAGACCCGGGTGTCAACAACGTCCGGCAGTTTTATGGCTAGGCCGACTCTGTTCAGCTGCCGCCTGACTTCCCGTCGCCGGAAGACCCGACGCCCGTCAGGCAAGGGCGTTCGAGCGCAGGTTCCGGGCTCGGAGCACCAGCTCCAGTGCGAAGCGCTGATCGTGGTCGTCCAGCGCGTCGCCCCACAACTCCCTCAGCTGGCGCATTCGGTAACGGACCGTCTGGGGGTGGACGCCGATCCGCGCTGCCACCTCCGCGGCGCCGCCCCGGGTCTGGAGCCAGGCCAGCAGTGTGTCCGCCAGCCGCTCCGCGTGGCCCGGCGTGCAGGCGGCCAGCGGTGCGAGGCAGCCGGTGGCCAGGTTGTCGATCAGTTCGGCGGGGGGTAGCAGGAGCAGCGCCGTGGTGTGCTCGGTGCAGTCGAGCAGACCACGGGAGGGCAGGACCCCGGCCGTGATGAGCCCGACCGCCGTTTGCGCCCAGTGCAACGACCGCGCCGCCTGGGCCAGCGGTACGGTCGGCCCCAGCGCGCCGGTCCAGCCCGGGAGCGCCTGGCGCAGCGCGTCAGCCTGGCCGGCGTGGGCGGAGCCCGGGATGACCAGCCGGGGCTGCTCGCTCTCCCAGTCGAGGAGGATGCCGGTGCCTAGGGCTGGTGGAAGGAGCACGTTCTCGTTGCGGTGGAGGACTGCGATCGCAACCGTGTCCGGGATCCGCCAGCCTATGTTGGCGGCGTACTGGGCCGTCGCCTCGGGGTCGGCGGGCTCGTCCGCGAGCAGCAGCTCGACCAGACGGCGCTGGCGCCGGAGCCGTTCGCCGGCGGCCAGGGACTCGTTGCCGAGCTGATCCCGGGTGGCTTCGGCGACGAGGCCCTCGATGTAGTCGAAGCCGGCCTCGGCCAGCTCGTACATCGCGGCGGGCGGGATCCCCGCTCCATCAGCGATCTGCGTGAGCCGGCGCCAGGACACCCGGGCCCCGAAGCGGTAGACCGCCCGCATGAAGTCGAGCGCCCGCCCGGGCAGGGTCTCGCACCGATCGAGGGAGGCGGCGACCTCGCGGAAACGTACGCCGCCGTCCCCCGCGATCTTCGGGCCGCCGGGCGCCCGGACGCTCTCGACGAAGGGGCCGAGAGCCTGCCTGATCCGGGTGAGGACCCCGGAGACGCCGTCGTCGTCGAATATCTCCACGATCTGAGGGAACTGAGCGTGGATCTGCTGCATCACCTCGACCGAGAGCGTGGGGATCTCCGCGCAGGCGAGGCGGATGAAACGTTCGGTGTCGGCGGCGCTGACGGTGCTCCATGCGGAGGTTGACCGGGGGGTGATGGTTGGAGCGGGATCGGTTCGTACGCTCATGCGGGCAGACTCCCTGGATGCGCTGAGATCAGCCGGTGAAGGACACGAGCGGCACGTCGGGCTGGGCGGGAGTGGCAGTCGCGAGCGCGACCAGGCCGAGCGCGGCGGCCACGGCGAGGACCGCCCCCGCGGCGGCGGTGAGGGCGAGGGTGAGAACGGGGTGTCGGGTACGCATGGCTGCGGATCGTCCCTTCGTCGGCCCCGAGCGAGCGGGGCAGAGCAGCAGGCGACACCATTCGCACCGGCCCGGTCCCGTGCCCGCACAGTTTTGCCCTGGCGTTGACAATTCGTCAAGGGGGGACCTACGGTTCCGCGCTCAGGGGATGTACACGGGACCTGCCTCACTCTGGGCAGCCGTTGGGGACCTTTCGTCGCACCACCGCCTTCACCACCGCACGGTCTGTGCCGACCCCGACCCCTTACGGAGCGTAATCATGTCCGTGTCCACAGGTCAGATCCTTGACCAGCCCGCCGGCGAATTCCCCGAACCCGCTCCGGAGCCCCGCGCGCTGTCCCGCGCCGGTCTGGTGTTGACCGCCGTCGCGGCCTTCTTCCTGGTGCTGGCGCCGCTACTGCACTGGTACGCGCTGCCGAACCTGCGCAAGACGCCGATCGACACCAACACCACCACCGTCTTCACCGGCAGTGGCACCGTTTTCGACACCAAGGCCGTCGCCGTCAGCCCGGTCCAGGACCTCACGCTCACCAGGCGGGTGGTGGGCAACGTCGCGCAGAGCAGCCAGACCCGCGCGGTAATGGACATTTCCACCCAGATCGATACCGCCGCCACGCTCGAGCTCCGCGACCCGCGCAAATCCGTCCAGTGGACGGTGGAACGCTGGGTGACCGACCGCCGCACCAACCTTCCGCTGCACTCGCACGGCGAGAGCCCGACCTTCTCCGGCGAGGCGTACCTGAAGTTCCCGTTCGGCCTGGCCAAGCGCCCGTACACGTACTGGGACTCCACGCTGGGCGCCACCGTCACCCTTGACTTCCAGGGCACCGCGACCGTGAACGGCCGGACCGGCTACCGCTACGGCGCCGTGCTCGGCGCGACCAAGGTCGGGACCCAGCAGGTCCCCGGCAAGCTGCTCGGACTGGCTGACCGCAACCAGGTCGTCGCCGGCCGGTACTACGCGAACGCCGGGTTCAGTGTGGTCGTGGACCCGGTCACCGGCACCGTGTTGGACGCCCGTACGCAGCCGCTGGTGACCCTGCGGACCTCTGAGGACGGTCCTGACCTGCTGGTCCTGCTGCGGGCGGATCTCGCCATGACGGCGGAGACCCGGGACGGACAGGTGCGGACCGCGCAGTCCGCCGCCCGCAAGCTCGAGCTGGTGGGCACCACCGCACCCATGGCCTCCGGTGCCGCGGGGCTCGTCTGCCTGCTGGCGGCGGGCGTGCTGCTGCGCCGCCGCGCCTCGCGGTGACACCCGTCGCTCGCCCCAGTGACAGAGGAACCCTGTACTGCGCGCGAACTCAATCGGAATTTAGCAATCAGGTGAGTAGTACCGGGCGGTAGCAAGAGCCCAGACTGGCGGCGCGCGCTACCAGCGCGCCGCCAGCCGCATCCCCCGGTCCCTCCCGTGCGACTGCCCCCACCGGTCACCCCCGGTCCCCTGAGTCCTGCCCTCACTGCCTTGAGCACCGCCCCTCCCAGGAGCTCCCATGGCACATCAGACGTCCCCACACCCACCCCCTGCACTGACGGCCGTCAGGCCGTCGCCGGAGGTCCCCCACCGGATCACCGTCCTGGCCTGGCGCGACCTGGCCAACCCCGCCTCCGGCGGCTCGGAACTGCTCGTCGACCGGCTGGCCTCCGGACTGGCCGACCGCGGGCACGAAGTCACCCTGCTCTGCGGGGGCCCGGAACCGTCCGTCGACCGCGCCTACCGCGTGGTCTCCTCGGGCGGCACCTACGACCACTTCTTGCGGACCCCGCGCGCGTTCGGTCGCAGCGTCGGCGAGACCGACCTGCTGGTCGAGGTCTGCAACGGCGTCCCCTACCTGGCGCCGCTGTGGCACCGAGGACCGGTGATGTGCCTGGTCAACCACGTGCACACCGATCTCTGGGACCAGCGTCTGCCCAGCCCGGTCGCCCGGGTCGGCAGGATGCTTGAGCACCGGGCGCTGACCCGGACCCACTCCCGCAGCCTGATGGTCGCGGTGTCTCCTTCCACGGCCGACGCGATGGCGCGCATGGGCGTACCGCCCGACCGCATCCATCTCGTGCCCAATGGGGTCGAGGCCCCTGCGCCGCTGCTCCCCGAATCCGACGAACCGCTGTTCACCGCCGTCGGCAGGCTGGTGGAGTACAAGCGGATCGACCTCCTGCTGCGTTTGTGGGAGCGGGTCCGCCCGATCACCGGCGGCAAGCTGGTCATCGTCGGCGACGGACCGGAGCGGGCCCGGTTGGAGGCGCAGGCCGGACCCGGCGTGGTGTTCGCCGGGCGGGTCGACGAAGCCGAGAAGCACCGGCTGCTCTGCCAGAGCTGGCTGCTGCTGCACCCCTCCTCGCTGGAGGGCTGGGGCCTGGTGGTCACCGAGGCCGCCATCCGCGGCACGCCCACGGTGGGATTCGAGATCCCCGGCCTGCGGGACTCCGTCGTCAACGGCAGCACCGGCCTGCTCGCCCAGGGGGAGAGCGGGTTCGCCGCGGCCTGGTGCGCACTGGCGCTGTCCGCCGAACGCCGCGCCGCGACGGGGGCGGCGGCCCGCCGCCACGCGGAGCAGTTTTCCTGGGAGCACAGCGTCGACCGCTTCCAGGCCGCCGCCGCCCAAGCGGTCGCCCTGCACCGCTCCGGGCGGGCCGGATTCAGACGGACCTCGGCCGAGCCGTCGGCCCCGACCATGGCGGAGCGCTCGTGAAAGACCCCTCCCTGCGCCGCTCCCTCGCGCTGTTCCGCGCCTTCCGCAGCGAGCAGAGCGACCCAGAGAGGTTCTACACACTGCTGGCCGAGGACGCCGCCGACCAGGTCGAGCGGTACACACCCCTGGCCGGAGCGGTGGTGGCCGATGTCGGCGGCGCCGCCGGCCACTTCACCGAGGCGTTCCGGGCCCGCGGCGCGCACGCCTTCCTTTTCGAACCGGACCTCACCGAGCTGCACGCGCGCGGCGGACGCACACCCGGCCACGCGGTCGTCGCGGACGGGTACTGGCTACCGCTCACCGACGGCGCCGCCGACGTCTGCTTCTCCTCCAACGTGCTGGAGCACGTGCCCGACCCGCAGACCTTCATCAGCGAAATGGTGCGGGTCACCCGCCCCGGCGGCCTGGTGTACCTCTCGTACACCAACTGGTTCTCCCCCTGGGGTGGCCATGAGACCTCGCCCTGGCACCTGCTCGGCGCCGACCGGGCCCGGCGCCGCTACCAGCGGCGTACGGGGCACAGCGCAAAACACACCCTCGGCGAGAACCTCTACCGGGTGCACATCGGCCCGGTGCTGCGTCACGTACGCGGGCGCGACGATGTCGAGGTCCTCTCCGCACGATCGCGCTACTGGCCGTTCCTGGCCGAGACCCTCGTCCGTATTCCAGGCCTGCGCGAGATCGCGTCCTGGAACCTTCTCCTGGTGATGCGGAGAACCTCCGAATGAGCGCCCCCACTCTGCAGCTCCCCTCCGCGCCGCCCTCAAGGCCGCGCCCCCAACCTCGTACCGGCCGTCGCTGGCTCGCCGCCTTCTGGCTCTTGATCCTGTCCGCCTTCCTGGCCGCCGCGCCCGGGCGGATCGCCTTCGACACCAAACTCGCCGTCGCGCTCGACCCGGCGGGCTTCCTCGGCTCGCTCAGCACGCTCTGGCAGAGCGAGGGCAGCTTCGGCGGTCTGTCCAACCAGTACGTCGGCTACGCCTTCCCGATGCTGCCGTACTACCTGATCACCGATCTGCTCCAGCTGCCGGTCTGGCTGGCGGAGCGATTGTGGCTGTCGCTCGTGGTGACCGCCGCTTTCTGGGGCGCGCTGCGGCTCGCCGAACGCCTGGGCTACGGCTCCCGGCCGAGCCGGCTGCTCGGCGCGGCCTGCTACGCGCTGTGGCCGGTATTCACCATCGTGGTGGGCTCCACCTCGGCCGCCGCGCTGCCCGGCGCGGTTCTGCCCTGGGTCCTGCTGCCGCTCACCCGCTTCGTCTCGGCGCGCGCCGCAGCACTCCGCTCCGCACTGGTGATCCCGCTGATGGGCGGCGTCAACGCAACCTCGGTCGCTGCCTCGCTGCTTCCGGTCGGGCTCTACCTGCTCAGCCGGCCCGGCGGCAGCCGCAAGTGGCACCTGATCGCCTGGTGGGTGCCCGGCGTGCTACTCGCCACCGCCTGGTGGGCCGTGCCGCTGGTGCTGCTCAACTCCTACGGCGCCGACTTCCTGCGCTACATCGAGCAGGCGTCCACCACCACTGCCACCATGTCCGCCACCGAGCTGCTGCGCGGGGCAGGAAACTGGGTGGCCTACCTGCACTTCGGCACGGCCTGGCTGCCCGCCGGGTGGGACGTCGCGGCGAACGTCCTGGTGATCGCCTGCTCCGCGCTCGCGGCAGCGCTCGGCCTGGCCGGGCTCGCCCGCCGCGACCTGCCCGAGCGGCGCTGGCTGCTGCTGGTTGTCGGTACGGTCGCGCTGATCACCCTCGCCGGGTACGGCGGCTCCCTGGGCGCGCCCTTCCACGGCGCGGTGCAGCAGCTGCTCGACGGTGCTCTGGCGCCGCTGCGCAACATCTACAAGTTCCAGACCGGCCTCGCGCTGGCGCTGGCCCTGGGCCTGGCGCACCTGTGCGGCCGGCCCCTGCCCCGGACGGCCGCCCGGCTGCGGCTGGTGCCGGCGATGGTCGCACTCGCTGTACTGCCCGGCCTCGCGCTGCCCTACCTGAACGGCAACATCGTCCAGCCGGGCTCCTTCAAGGCGCTGCCCTCGCAGTGGAAGCAGACCGCGGCCTACCTGTCCGCCGAAGCGCCCGACAGCCGGGCCCTGGTGGTTCCCGCCGACGCGCACGGGCTCTACACCTGGGGCTCGACCATCGACGAGCCGCTCGACGTGCTGGCGGACTCCCCTTGGGCGCAGTACAACTTCGTGCCCTTCGGCCAGGCCGGCGAGCGCCGCTACCTGGAGGCGATCCAGGAGGCGCTGGCGACCGGGACCAAAGTGCCGGGGCTCGTCGCGTTCCTCGAGCGGTCCGGCGTGCACCACCTGGTAGTCCGCAACGACCTCGACCCCGCGCAGGTCGGCTACATCCCGCCCCAGACGGTACGCGCCACCCTGTTGGCCTCGGGCTACGAGCGGGTGACCGGCTTCGGCTCCCCGATGACCTCCGGGCAGCTCTCACCCGACACCCCGGTGCAGGTACAGGGGCTGTCCCAGCGGTATGCCGCAGTGGAGGTCTTCACCCCCACTGGCGGTGCCGCCGCACCTGGCAGGGTCACCACCCGCCCGGTCGCCGACACCGCGGTGGTCAGCGGCGGCCCCGAGTCGCTGCTCCCGCTCTCCGCGAGCGGTACGGTGACCGACCGGCCCGTGATCCTCTCCGGCGACCCCCTGCCGGCCGGCACCGGCGCAGCGCTGCGGGCGACAGCCGACGGGCAGCGCCGGAGCGACACGCTCTTCGGCCTGGTCGACGGCAACAACTCGTACACCTACACGGCCACCGAGACCAACCCGAAGGACGCCGGCCAGGACCCGGGCGGCGCACCGCGGCAGATCCTGCCCTCGGGCCCGGCCGGTTCCGCCGCCGAGCAGACCACCTCGGTGATCGAGGGCGCCAAGTCGGTCACCGCCTCCTCCTACGGTTCCTGGCTGTTCGCCCTGCCGCAGTACGACCCGGTGGGCGCCTTCGACGGGAACACCGGCACGGCCTGGACCGAGGGCAGCAGCGCAGACCCGGTGGGCCAGTGGCTGCGGATCGACCTCAACGAAGCGGTGGACCTCCCCGCCACCCTCAAGGTCACCCCGCTCGCCGGGGGTTCCCTGCGGCCCACCATCACCAAGGTGCGGATCACCACGGACCGGGGCTCGGAGGTGAGTGTGCTGCAGCCGCAGGCCGTGGCGCAGAACGTCAACGCTCCGGCCGGGCCCGCCGCCTGGGTCAAGATCACCATCGAGGGCGCCGTCGCCTCCTCGACGGGCGTGGGCGGAGCCGGGTTCTCGGAAATATCGATCCCCGGCGTCAAGGCCACCCGTGTGCTGTCCCTCCCGGCCGCCACAGCCGACGCCTACTCGCTGCACCGCACCCTCGACCTGGGCGGCTCCCAGTCGGGCACCATCGAGACCGGACTCAACCGCCAACTCACCACCGAAGCCGGAGACTTCAAGGTGACGGGCAGCGCCGTCGCCCTGCCCGGTCCTGCCCTGGACGCCCTGCTGGACCAGGTCGCCCCCGGCCGGGCCACGGGAAAGATCGGTATCGAGGCCGACTCCACCAGCTCCGGCAACCCCCGCAACCTGCTCGACGGCGACTTCACCACCGCCTGGATCGCGGGCGCCAAGTCCTCAGTCCGCCTCGCCTGGCAGGGCAGCCGCCCCATTGACCACCTGGTGCTCGGCGCCGCCGGCGGTCTCTCCTCCCGGCCGACCCAGGTGCAGCTCAGCACCCCGACCGACGCCGTCAGCGCGGCGGTGGACGCCAACGGCCTGGTCCGGTTCGCCCCGCTGACCACCGACCAGCTGACGATCACGGTCACCGCGACCGCCCCTGTCGTGATCCACAACCCGCTCGCCGGGCAGAACCTCCAGCTGCCGGCGGGCCTGAGCGAGGTGCACATCCCGGCCCTAGCCGATCTGGTGGTCCGTCAAGACGCCCAGAAGGCCCAGGACACGAAGGACACAGCCTTCACCTTGCCGTGCGGCAAGGGCCCGGTCCTCACCGTGGACGGAACCGCCCACCAGACCTCCGTGTCCGGTACGGCCACGGCCCTGGAGAAGCGGCATCCCGTCACCGTGAACCTGTGCCCGGCCACCGGATCCGCCCTGACGCTCGGTGAGGGCAAGCACCGGGTGTCCGCCTCGGACGACGGCGCACTGGCCGTCACCGGTCTCACCCTCTCTGCCCGCGACGTCGCCCCGGCTGCCAATCCCGGCTCGCGCCGGACGGTGGAAGTGGTGTCCTGGTCCGGGGACGAACGCAGCGTGAAGATCGGTGGGGGCGAGGCCTCCTACCTGCAGGTGCACGAGAACGCCAACCGCGGCTGGCGCGCAACCCTGAACGGCAAGCCGCTGCAGTCCGTCCGACTCGACGGCTGGCAGCAGGGCTACGTGGTCCCGGCGGGCGCGGAGGGAACCGTACTGCTCTCGTACGCCCCCGCCACCACCTACGGCCTCGGGCTCGCCCTCGGCGGCCTCGCCCTCCTGGTGCTCGCCGGGCTGGTCGTGGTGCCGGCGCTGCGGCGCCGGGGCGGCCGGCCGCACGACCAGCCCGGCCCGCAGGACTGGGACGTGTCCGAGGCGCCCCGGTGGCTGCTGGGCGTGGTCTTCCCTCTGGTGGTCCTCGGCGTCGTCGGCGGTCCGCTCGCACTGCTGGCGGTCCCGCTGGTCCTGATCTCGTTCCGGTGGCCGAGCCTGCTGCCGTACGTCGCCGCGGCGGCGATGACCGGCGCCGGCCTGCTGGCGGTCCTCATGCCCCCGAGCGGGGCGTTCAGCCCGGCCGCCGAGGTGCTCGCGCTGCTGGCGCTCGCCGCCACGCTGGTCACGGCGGACCGGCGGGCCACGGGGTCCCGGCACCGGGCCGAGGACACGTGACCGGCCCGTCCCTCGCCGCCCCTGCCGCCCGGACCCCGTCCGGACGGCAGGGGCGTGTTCCCTTCCCGGCGATGGACGAGTACTCACGCCACCTGCTCCAGGAGCACCGGGACGCGGACACCGTCCACCTGGAGGCCCACCTCCCCGGCACCGTCGACGTCGAGCGGCTCCGTACCGCTTTCATCCGGACCCTGGCCAGCCACCCGAGGCTGCAGGTACGGCAGGCCGACTCCCGCTGGTGGCACCGCCGCTACCACTGGGAGCCGACGGCGATCGACCATACCGCCGTGGCGGCCACCGCCGACCTCGGCCGCACCCGCCACCGGGCCCTCACCGAACCGCCCCCGCTCGCGCCCGGCCCACCACTGCGGCTGGAGACCGCACCCGCACCCGGCGGCGGCACCGCCCTGCTGCTGACGGCAGCGCACACCCTCGCGGACGCCGGCAGCTGCCTGCGACTGCTCTGCGACGTCGCCGACCACTATGCGGGCGCCCCGGCCGGGCAGCGCTCGGGCATCCCAGCCGGGCACCACCCCGGCGGCCGGGCCGGGCAGCGCTCGGGCATCCCAGCCGTGCACCACCCCGGCGGCCGGGCCGGGCAGCGCTCGGGCGGTCCGGCCGATGCCCCGGTCACGGTCATCGCCCGCGGCGGCCGCCCGGCCCGCATCGCGCCCGCCCAAGATCCCACTCCCGGCACCGGTGTCCACCTCAGCGTGCTCCCACTCGCCCGTACCGGCGCCAAGCCGCCCCAGCCGACCGTCAACGACCTGCTCCTGACGGCGGTCCAGCTGACCCTGGCCGAATGGAACCACCGCCACGGCCACCCCACCGGCCCGATCCACCTGTCGATGCCCATCGACGACCGCCCGCACGGCCCCCTCGCCCCCGGCGCCCCCATGGGCAACCACAACCACCTGGCCACCATCCGCGCCGAGGCACCCGCCCCCGACGCCGGTGCCGTCACGCTGCTGGGCCGGATCAGCGCGCAGACCCGCGCCGCCAAGGCCGCCCCTGTCACCGGTGGCGGCCTCGTTGCCGGCCTGGTCAGCACTCCCTGGCTGCCCATCGGCGCCAAGGCCCCGCTGACCAGGGCCCTGCGCCGCATCGCCGCACCCTGGACGTCCACCGCCCTGGTCAGCAACCTCGGCAGGGTGACCCACCCGCTCGACTTCGGCCCCGCCGGCCCGGCCGACGCCCTGTGGTTCTCGGCACCCGTCCGGATGCCCCGCGGACTCTCCGTCAGCGCCCTGACCCTCGGCGGCCGCCTCCACCTCGCCGTCCGCCACTGCCACCAGCTGCTCGCCGAACCCGCCGCCGCCGAGCTCGCCCGGCGCTGCGCCGAGATCCTGGACGCACTGGCGAGGGACGGAGGCCGCCGTTGATCCTCGGAGTCGCGGTCGCCCTGCTCGCCAACGCCCTCTACAGCGCGGGCTTCGTCCTCGAGAAGCGCGCGCTGGCCGCCCTCCCCGCACTGGACCCCCGCCGCCCGCTGCACCTGCTCCGGACACTGGCCTCCAGCCCCGCATGGCTGTTGGGCTTCACCGTGCTGGGTCTGGGCTTCGCCGCCCAGCTGAAGGTCTACCAGCTGCTGCCGATCGCCGCCGCCCAGGGAGTGTTCCTCTCCGGGACGGTGCTCCTGATCGCCCTCTCCGCAGCCGCACTGGGCGAACGCCCCGGCCGCCGGGAACTCCTCGCCACCGGCGTCATCCTGCTCGCCCTGCTCGCCGTCATCGGCTCACTCGGCGACGGCGAGGCCGACGGCAACAGGGTGGGAGTGGCGGCCCCCGTCCTGCCCCTGCTCGCCGTCTGCCTCCCCTGCCTCACCTTGGGACTCCTGCTGTTCCTCGCCTCACTGCGCCGAGCCGGCCGCCGGCACCGCCGCCGCAGCTCCGGCGTGCCGTACGGGGTTGCCCTCGGCCTGCTGTACGGGGTCAGCTCACTCGCCATCAAGGGCACCTCGGCCGCACTCACCGACCAACCGCTGACGACAGCCGTTCCCGAGCTCCTGCGCGGACCCCACCCCTGGCTGCTCATCGCCACCGGAGCAGCCGGTCTCGCGCTGTCCCAGACCGCACTCCAACGCTGCCGCGCCTCCGTGATCGTCCCGGTCACCACCACGGTGTCCAGCATCTTCACCGTCATAGCGGGCACCGTCGTCTTCGACGAAGACCTCCCCACCGAACCGCTCCGGCTGGCGCTCCGCCTCGGCGGCACCGCACTGGCCATCCTGGTCTTGCTCGCCCTCCCGCGCCACGACCGAACGTCCCCCACACCGACCCGCCGAGGAGAACCCCACCATGCCTCAACCCACTGAGCCCGACCCTCGACTCCTCTCCCTCCTCGCCTGCCCCGTGGACAAGGGCCCGCTCATCCACGTCCCTGAGGAGGATCTCCTCTACAACCCGCGCCTCAGGCGTGGCTACCCGATCCGCGACAGCCTCCCTTACATGCGCCCGCTCGACGCCCTCACCCTCGAGGACAGCCCGCACAAGGAGCTGCTCTGCAGAATCGAGGAGCGTGTGTCTCCCGCCTCGTGAGGGCAATCCTGCCCAGTCGAGCTTCCGGTCGGACCTACGCCCCGTGGGGCAAGGGTGGTTGCGCACGGCACTCGGGCTCAGCGCCCTCCGTCAGCAGAACAACTGGCCGCGCGAGCGGTCCGGCGCGCTGCCGGGCTCACGGACCGGGAGATGCCGGCGGATGAACCCCACGCCGTCGGTCCCGGCACCCTCCTGGGTGCCGGGACCGGCGTCGTCGTGCGGGAACGCGACCAGGCGGGCGTGTTGGACGAGGTGACCAGGCTGCTCGCCCTCGGCGCCACCAGGGTGGACGTGGGCCAGGGACCGGGCCCGAGCTGGGCCGTCATGGCCGACCCCGAGGGCACCGAATTCGACGTCCTGCGCTCCCTGGCCCCCCAGGACTAGGGCCTGTCTCTCAGAACGAACTGGGCCGATTTCAGATCGCTGTGGGCAGGCCACTTGCCCAGCAGATCGCGGCGGGCCATGGTCCCGTGCACTGCGCCGAGGTGAGGGGGAAAGCTCCCCGTCTAATGGGGCACCCGCAGCAATCGCAGAGCAGCCTGGTGCGGGCGCCAGCGTCCTCAAGGGTCCGAGCCGCCTCGACAGCGGCTTCGAACCAGCCGGCCGCCTCGATCTCTACGGGTGCCTCGGCGAGCAGAAGCTTGCTGTTCCACAGACTGAGGCCGGTGACCGCCCGTATCGCACGGACTGCCTCCATCTTCCGGTCTCCAGCTCCTGTCAGCAGAACACGGAATCCTGGCTCCTCCACACACCCTCCCCGGCCGTCCACGAGCTGTCCGGCAAGTGAACCATCACGCAACTGCTGAGTGCCGCGGGCGGGTGGACGGTAGGCCTAGCAGGCTATTGCCGGATCCAGATCAGGATGGCGGCGAGGTGGAGGGCGGCCTGGCAGGCCATGGCGAGCTCCGCCGCCCACCCCCTCGAACCCCGAGGCGACAGCACCCGCGCCGCGACGGTCTCCCTCCCCGCACACAGCGCGCACCCTTCCGCTACCTCAAGGCCGGCGACTACTGGTTCGACGACGAGCACGCCGACCGGCACCAACAACCGCATCCACACCCGGCCCCGCCCCCGCGGCACTACGGCCGGATACCCACTCAGGTCACCCGCCCTGCGGCACGCACACCCGTGGCATCGCACACCGCGCCACAGACGGACCGGCCCACACCGCCGCACGCCTCGACTCCGTCCGTCAAACCGCCACGCCGCGCTCCTCCCCCGCCATCCTGACCCGGCTGGACCCCGGCGGTACTCCAGCGCGGGTGAGCGCAACTGCGGGCGCAGTTCACTGCGGCCGCGACCGCTGGGGGCTGCCTGGTCCGTGAAGTGGACTCGATCGGGGAGTCACTCACCGGTGCCCGGGGCAGGGGCGCGCTGAGCGGGCACGGATGCGGTGCCCCCGCGGGGACGCAGGCGGGGCCGATCCCGCCGGTTTCCGCTACCCCACCCCCGATGAAGGGAGAACGAACGCCTGCACTTCGGGGTCTCATGCTCGAATGATCGGCCGCCACCGCCACCGTGGGCAAGGCTTCTTCGCAGGTCAGGTGCATGCCGCTGCACAACAGCGATGCCCGCAGCGGGGAGTCACCTGTCGCCTGGCCGGGCGCGTTGCCGGTGCTCCCCCACGCTCCGCCACCGAGCACCAGTACATGTCTGGATGACCTGGCGACTAGGACTGTTGAGGCAACCTGGTTGTCACAGACGACGCATTCGACTTGTCACGAGTGCTCATTCGGCAGCCGTTCTGTTAGGGGTAGTTGCCTGGTGTCCGTGTGATTCGGGGGTGTCATGGGAGCGGGTGAACTCGCCACGACCGCTGTCGGGGTCTTGGCGGCTGTGATCACAGGGACAGCAACTGGCGTGGGCGAGCAGGCCGGGGCCGCTGTCGCGCAGGTCGTACGAGACCGGTTGGGGGCGTCGAATCGCGGTCGGGCCGCACTGGCGGATCTTGAGGATACGCAGGCATCCCCTGACAGGGGTCGGCGGGCCTGGGCGCCCTCTTCCCCCAGCACCCCAATGCGGAGATCCTTCTGTGCTTCCGGGCCTGGGCACCCAGCTGACCGTCCGCGTCCTAGCCGAGGTCGGTGACGACCACACCCGATTCGCCGACGCTTGCGGCCTCAAGGCCTGCGCCGGAGCCGCGCCGGTCACCCACGCTTCCGGCAAGATGAGCCACATCGGCCGGCGCATGGTCAAGAACGACCGCCTCAACCACGTCGGCTATCTCTGGGCGTTCTCCGCCCTCACCGCCTCACCCGGAGCCGGCGCCCACTACCGCGCCCGCCGTGAACTCGGAGACTGGCACGCCGCCCAACGCCATCTCTTCAACCGCCTGCTCGGACAGCCCCACCACTGCCTCCAGCACAACGAACGGTCCGACGAGAACACCGCCTTCCCCGCACCAGCCCTCACCGCAGTCGCGGCCTGGCCATCTGCTTCGCTGAGAGTGCTCACAGCTTCGGCCGTTGACACCCCGGTGAGGCAGACTGCCCGCCATGACAACCGCTGATCACGACGTACCGACCTCCTGGAGCCGCATCGGCACCTGGCTCACTGCGCACACCCGACGAGCCCCCGCGAGACCAGCGCCGACTGCCGCCCGCCTGGACGCGTTCGAGGCAGACCTCGGCCTGCCCCTACCCGCCGACCTACGGGCCTGGTGGCTGCTGCCCTACGTCACCGCGAGCTACTGGATTCCGGACGCGTTCGCCCCGATCTCGCTGGACGAGGCCCTGGAGACCCACGACATCTGGCTGCTGGTCGCAGAGCAGGAAGGCGACTCGTTCGACGAGAACGGCCAGCCTGAGAGCCGCTACCAGCGGGAGTTCATGCCGATCGCGTTGAGCCCCGGCGGCGACGGACTGATCGTCGACCTGCGCCCCGGTGACACCCACGGCGCGGTACTCCTCTGGGACCACGAGACGTGGATCCTGGACGTTCCCCAGTGGGCCTCGGTAACTTCGATGCTCCAGGACATCACCCACGCACTGGAGACCGGGACGCCGGTGTTGCTGAGTCACGCAGCCCTCGGCGGCTCCCAAGAACCCAGCACCGCCACAATCGACGACGCACTCGATCTCACCTGGCAACCCAGCACTCCAGACCGCTGATCAGACCCACCCCGCTTGACGCTCCTCGGCGATTGCCCGGCCGATGGTGGAGGAGCCGACCTCGTAGATGACAGCCAGGACCTGGTGGGTCAGCCAGAGCGAACGAGCCGCCGACCATCACAGCGGTGACACGACGTGACATCTTCACGTACCTGCGCGGGATATCGCGCCCCTGGTGGGGCAAAATGGACGAGGTTACGTTCCTGGAGGGCCTCTACGACTTGGACCGAACTCCAGTCGGGGACAGTCAGCTTCCGGCTGTCCGTGCCGATATCCAGCACCGGTTCAACAACCCGGGTCCTCGCCTTCGAGCTCTCCCCGGCGGCAGCCCGGCAGGTGACCGACAGCGCTCAACACCCGCCCGGCGCCATCTGCCCCGTCATCGCGGCCCCGGCGCCGCGGGCTCGGATACAGCTGGAAGGGCATCGACGCGAGGCGCTGAGCGAGAGTTGGCTTCATGCTTCGCCAGCACTGCGGCCACGCGGTGCTGGATGCGGCCAGCGGTCTCCGGGTGGCCATTGATGTAGGACCGGTACATGTTTGTGGAGAGCCGCATCTCCAGGAGGGCAGTGCGCTCGGCGTCGTCGAGCCGACGGATATTGGGCGGGAGAGGCTTGCCTTGCGATTCTTCAAGATGAAGTGCTGGCGCGAGAGGCAAACCGAAGATGTGGTCGGTAAGCAGGTCGACGAGACTGTCGGCGTGGTGCCGGGTGTCAGGAAAATCGATTTCGAAGACCCATCTGACGGGCCCGAACCCGTCGTATCCCACTACTGGCAGTCCCTTGAAGCCGGTGACAACCTGGGCGGGGGACATCCGGTGGAAGAGCGGAATGCGGCGTAGCAGCCCGCTGGTGCACCAGGCTCCCGTGTGCATTTGCCGGTTCCACTCCCCCGTGTTCCAGCGGGCTTCGAACGCAAGCTCCTGACGGCTCCAGGTGTGGGCCTTCCGCCACAGGGGCTGCCAGCCAGCGGCCTGGGTACTGTCCAGGACGCCTCGTTCCGCGTTCCGCCAGGTTCCGATCGGTAGGCCTGTCAGCCACAACGAGGTCTCCTGGCCGGCCACGTGGAGTTCAATGCCGCGCTTCGTGTACTTGGTGACTCGGAGGCCAAGCAGGCCGCTGACTTCCTCTCCTGTTTCGTCGCATGCGGGGAGGAAGCGACTCAAGATTTCCTTTGCCCGCTCCTCACTCTCCACCTCAAGTTCTAGAGAGTCCGGAAGCGGGCACACGCGCCGGATGCCGAAGGTGTACTCGGTGAGCTGGTGGTGGGTCTTGAGTAGTTCATCGAAGATGGCCGCTTCGAAGTTGCTTTGTTCCCGCCCTTGAGCGGCCGGGAGCGGTGCTTGGTCTGGCCGGAGGCGGGCTCGGGCGTTCTCGAAGGTCTCGTTCGTGTAGCAGCAGCGGCGTGCGGCGATCCGGCTCAGGAGGTTGCGCATGGGAGGGTCCCTAACTCGTACCGGCGGCCCTCGGCACGGCGTATAGATGCCGTTCCCATTGATGGTCTGATGCTTCGTTGTGAAGTCGTAGCTGAGCTCGTCCGCCTTCTGCTTCGGACACCAGCTGGGCCGCGGTGTCTGAGGAGGCGCGGCTCTCCACTGGCCGCTAGCGGCAGTCTAGTGCTCAACCGGGACAACGACGGGGATGTTGTGCGTGGCATGTCGTTCAGAATCTCGGTCGTCCGTCATCACACGATGCCAAGTTCACTGACAACCGAAGCGCTGAGCATGCGACTGGCACCGTCTCCGTCATCATCGCGACCCGGCGCCGCGGACTCTCGCACGAAAGACATTGACGCGGGGCGCTGAGCGTCAGGTCCTGTTCCCTGCGGGCAGCTGAGGTGTGGTCAAGCTGTGTGAGTAGAACGCCGTGACCGATCTCACTGGACTTTGACCGGGGTCCGCCACGGCCCGGCACGGTGGGACCGGGAAGCTGGGGGCTGGTGTCAGCCGGGTACGGCGGGCCCGAGTGCCGGCAGGGTCGAAGGGCCCGTACTCCACGCGCGTGCGTGGAGTACGGGCCCTTCTGTGTTGCTCAGTCATACAGATAGGACGTCCACTCAGCGGTGCTGGCGGCGGCTTCCAGGGTGCTGAGCTCGGCGGCGGCTTCGAGCTGCCGGGGGTGGTTCAGCCGGACCAGGGCTTCGTGGGCGGCCGTCAGGGTTTCCCGTGCCTCCTCGTGACGGCCGAGGTGCCGCAGGACGACGCCCAGCTCGAGCCGGGCGGTCTCGCTCCAGAAGGACATCGGGTTCGCCGCACGAAGGGTCAGCACCTCACGCAGCGGGGCTTCCGCCTCGCTCCACCGGCCGAGCGCGGCCAGGTCGTTGCCGACGTTCTGGCTGACCAGGGCCAGGTAGGAATTGCTCACTCCGGTCGGCCGCCCCGGGATGCCCGCCCGGCAGAGCGTCTCGCTGCGGCGGTGGATGGCCAGTGCCTCCTCAGGCCGACCGTCCATGTGCAGGACCTGGCCCAGCGCATTGAGGGCGGTGAGTTCGGCCAGCCTGCTATCACCGCAGGACAGCCCGGCGAACTGGGCGACCGACGACCTCAGCCGGGCGACGGCCTCCCCGATCCGACCGAGCCGTTGGAGCGCCCCCGCGCCGTACCCCAGAGCCCAGCCCACCTGGAGCTCGTCGCCCGCCTCCCGGGCCGCCTCCAGAGCGGTGTCCGCGGCGGCCAGCGCTCCGGCGTAGTCGAAGACGCACATGTTGCGGGCCCAGGCGAGGTAGTTCAGCTGCACGGCCACCTCACGGGTGCTGCCCAGCACCCGGGCGGAGTCAGCGGCCCGCCGGAACACCTCGGCCCACAACTCCCAGTCCATGGTGGCGTCGGAGAACCAGTGCATCGCCTCCGCCGCGTCGACGACCTGCCGGTGACGGCCGGTCGACTGGGCGTGGCGCAGGGCCCCGAGCCACTGGGCCCGTTCCTCCTCCAGCCAGACCCGGGCCCGGTCGCGGCCGACCGGCGCGGTGGCCGGGTCGGGGTCGCCTTCCGCGTCACCCTGCTCGGCGGCCGACCCGTACTCGGCCTCGAAGTGCAGGGCGGCGGCGGTGGCCCGGCGCAGCGTCCAGCGGGCGGCCCGGTCCTCGGCGGCGGCGACCTCCTCGGGCCCGTCCTCCTCGGCCAACTGCTCTGCGGCGAAAAGGCACAGGAGGTCGTGGTAGCGGTAGCGGTCAGCAGTGGGGTGGGACTGGAGGAGGCCGGCGTCGACCAGGTCCTCGGCACACCGGGCGGCCGTGCGGGTGGGCAGGTCGGCCAGTAGGGCGGCGGTCTGGGGGCTGAAGTCGGGGCCGTCGGCCAGGCAGGAGCGTCGGAAGACAGTCTGTGCCTGCGGGCTCAGTTGCCGGTAGGAGAGGGCGAAGGCGGCCCGGACCTCGAGTGAACCGGCCTTCAGGGTGTCGAGGCGACCGCCTTGTTCGGCGAGTTGGGTTGCGAGTTTGGTGATGTGTTCGGTGGGGCGGGCTGCGAGGCGTTGTCCGGCGATACGGACGGCGAGGGGGAGGTGGCCGCAGAGTTCGGCGAGGTCGCGGGCGGCTTGTGCTTCTTGTGTGATTCGGCGGGCGCCGATGATGCGGGTGAGGAGTTCGACGGCTTCTTCGCGGCGGAGCAGGGCGAGTTCGGTGCGGTGGACGGCTTCGAGGCCGGCGAGGGCGCGGCGGCTGGTGATGAGGGTGAGGGAGGCGCCCTCCCCGGGCAGCAGGGGCCGCACCTGGCCCTCGTCCGCGGCGTTGTCCAACAGGAGCAGGACGCGTCGGTCGCGTAGGAGGGAGCGCAGGAGGCCGCTGCGGTCATCGGTGTCGGCGGGTACGTCGGTGGCGCCGAGGGCGCGTAGCAGGCGGGCGAGGGCGTCGCGGGGTGGGGTGGGTTGCAGGTCCATGCCGCGCAGGTCGAGGTGGAACTGCCCGTCGGGGAAGTGGGGTGCCAGGGTGTGGGCGGCGTGCACGGCGAAGGCGGTCTTGCCCAGGCCGGGCTGCCCGCAGACCACCGCCACCGGCGGATGGTCGGGGTCGGACTGCTCGGCCAGGGCCGCCAGCCGCGCCAGGGCGGGCCCGCGGGCGGTGAAGTCGCGCAGGTCGCGCGGGAGCGCGAGGGTGTGGCGGAAGGAGCGGTCCGAGGCGGTGGCGCCCGCCGGACCGGCGCCCTCGGACGGCCTGGCCGCCGGCTTCCCCCCGGCCTTCCCCGTCGGGCCGCCGCCTTCAGACGGCCCGACCGCCGGCTTCCCACCGGCCTCCCCCGTCGGGCCGGCGCCCGCGTACGAGCCGGCCGCCGGCTCACCCCCGGCCCGGCGCGCGCGGGGCCGTCCCCGGCTGGCGGCCCGTTCCAGTTCCTCGGTGCCGCTCGCGTCCAGCCCCAGCGCCGCGGCCAAGGCCGCGACGGTGCGCCGCTGCGGCCCCCGGGACCGGCCGCGCTCCATGTCCGACAGGGCCCGCACGCTCACCCCCGCCGCGTGCGCCAGCTCCTCCTGGCTCTGCCTCGCGTCCGTGCGCAGGCGGAGCAGATGCTCGCCGAATCCGCCGGTGACCGGTGTGTCCGTCCCCATGCCCGCGTGTGTCCCCCCGGTGCTGCGCGGACCGGCCGGTCCGCCGGTCCTTTCATCCGGCAAAAGTATGCCGGACCGTACTTCTGCCGGTGGAACTGCCTGGTCCGGATCGGCCGGCCGCGGTTGGCTGGGGCGACCCGGGAGTGAGCCCGACCAGCCCCCGCCCGGGGCCGGTCCGTCACCGCTCCGCCCGCGCTCCCGCATGCGGCTGCGCGCCGGGCGCGGGGGACCTCCGTACACCCGGTCGCCGCCGTACCGCGCCCGCGGACGCCGGCGGCCGCTTCTACCAGGGGAATTTCACTATGAGAACCAGTGGTACCGCGCCCCGTACGGGCGCCGACCGCCGTGCTCGCCTGCTGCGCCTGCTCGCCCTGCCGGCGCTCGCGCTCCTCGTCCTGGCCTCGGTGCTGACGGCTCCCACGGGGGCGGTGGCGGCGAACAGCAAGTACGGGAACGCGCGCTACCACCAGTGGTCGTTCGTGACCTCGCACAACGCCTACGCCAACAACGACATGCACTGGCCGTTTCCGCCGAACCAGTCGCAGAGCATCAAGGAGCAGCTCGAGGGCGGGGTGCGCGGACTGATGCTCGACACGTACGACTCCAAGGGCACCGGTCCCGTCCAGCTGTGTCACGGCGGCACGTCCCTGTGCTACGAGCAGTTCAACTCCGCGCTGCTGACCGTCGTGAACTTCCTGCAGAAGAACCCGCAGGAGGTGGTGACGATCTTCCTGGAGAACTACGCGAGCCGCGAGACGCTCAGCAAGACGGTCACCGACCTGCTGGACGCCAAGGGCGCCGGCAAGATGCTCTTCGACCAGAACGACTGGGGCATCTTCAGCAGCAACTGGCCGCGGCTGAAGGACATGGTCTCCGCCAACCAACGCCTGGTGATCTTCCAGGACAGCTGGGGCGACGTGGCCGCCGGCTCCGGCACCCTGATGAACACCTGGTCTCACACCGTGGAGAACCGGTACAGCTACGGCCTGGGGCAGCCGTTCGGCTGCGAGTCGCGGAACGGCAATCCGCTCAACACGAATCCGATGCCGGGGACGACCGGCCTCACCCCGCTGTTCACCATGAACCAGTTCAGCTCGGACAACCCCGACAAGAAGTCCTACGCCAAGATCGACAACGGCACCCACCTCAAGAGCCGGATCGAGAAGTCGTGCCGGCCCGCCGCGGGCGGCCGCAACCCGAACTTCGTCGCGGTGGACTACTACCAGCTCTCCGACAACTCGGGCCTCACGCCCGTGTCGGTGGTCGATGAGCTCAACCGCGACAACTACGCCTTCGAGCCCGACCCGGCGGTGTGGACCGTCAACGACGCCAAGCAGTACGTCAGCACCTACGGCACCAACCGCTGCATGGTGCGCGGCGACGCGTTCTCCGACGGCTCCGGCGGCCTGGTCACTCAGCGGGCCTGCGCGAACCCGGCGCCCAGCAGCCACCAGTGGACGGCCACCAAGCCGAACTACGACGGCAAGGGCTATTACTGGATCAAGGCGGGCAACGGCTCCTGCCTGACCGTCCCGTACAACAACGGGACCCCGCCCGGCGACGGCACGCAGCTCTTCTGGTGGCCCTGCGAGACCAAGTGGTTCTCCGGCAGCCAGCTGTGGAACGTCATGCCGACCAACACCGACAGCAAGGGCCAGTCCCACGGCTACTACTTCGTCAACCAGTGGACCGGCAAGTGCCTGACCCTGGACCCCGGCACATCGACGGCCAAGCCCGGCAAGGTCACCCAGGCCGCCTGCCCCAAGCGCTGACGGCGGACCGGCATACGACCGGACGGCCGGTCCGGCACCGCACAGGGTGGTGCCGAACCGGGCTGTTCCCGTGTCCGCCAGCGGTACGAGGCGCCGAAGCAGCCGGTCAGCAGGTCCAGCAGCAGGCAGTTGCCCGCCGGGACAGCCCAGGGGGTCACCGGAGCAGCTGGCGCGGTTCAGCGCAAGGTAGCCCCGGACAGCCTCAGGACCGGCCCCACTGAGTCAGCGGGAATCCGTTGCGTCGTCCTCGGCTGGGCCGGGGGCTGCCGTGCTGTCGGCGGCCTGGCCGGCGGCTCGTTCCTCGCGGAGTTCTTCGGCGACGTCGTAGGCCCGGCCCGGGTCGTAGACGGTGACCGAAGTGCCAGGGCTGTACATCGCGTGTGCCCGGGGCGTGTACCGATGGCTTTCGACGCCACGTTGGGCGGCTATGCCGTCCACCTCGCCGACGGGTACCCGCCACAGCTCGGCGGTGTGGGCCAGGGTCCACCACTCGTCCGGACGCAGGAAGTCTCGCTTGACCTCCGTCTGACGCTCCACCGCCACCTGGAACTGGCCGAGTTGCTCGGTCAACCAGCCGGTCAGCGCCTGCGCGTCGACCCGAGAGAGCGGTGTGGACCTCGCCGGTTCGCACTCCAACGTCTCGCTGTCGGTATGCAACACCACCTTGATCGACTGTCGCTGCCCCAGACTCAGTCGCTCGATGACGACGACTCGCTGCAGATCAGCCATCGCCATGGTCGACGAACGCAGAAAGCGGGCGATCACGACCTGGGCCGGAGTTCCCAGGGGGCGGAGCTCGACCCACCGCACCGTCAGGGAGACCGTGACGTACATCATGGCCACGGTGAGCACGATCACTGCGACCACCGTGAGCGCCAGCAGGACCCAGAAACTGCCCCAGAAGAGTGAGTTCCCCGAGATCACGGCGGCCACCAGAGCGGCCAGCAGAAGTGGGGCTGCGACCACCGGCGGGACCATGATGCTCCCGCCGAGCGCGGCAGCCAGCTCGCGGGCCCTGCTGGGCACGAACAGCAGCCGCCACCCGGCTGTCACGGGTGACACAACTTCCGCCAGCGGGCCGGGATGCTGAGTGTCCATGGCTCAAAGGTAGGATCCGGCAAAGGAGTTCGTAAGGCCACAGCGAGCCGTACCGTCTCGAGGACGAGGACGAGGACGAGGACCGCAGGCGACAGCGCGTCAGCCGGCCAGGTAGCGCCGGCCTGGCCCGGGGTGGACCGGCGCGGCGCCCGCGGTGCCGGGGATCCCGCCGAGGTATTCATCACCTGCGCGACGGCAGCTCCGGCGGCGCCTTCGTAAAGCTCGACGTGGGTGGCGACGCGGTAGAGGGCGACGTTCTTGCTGCTGAACGCGGTGAACAGGGCGTTGCCATCGGCATCGGCCGAAGCTGTGAGGCGTGTTCGTCGGCCTGGTCGAGGAGATTGGGGACCTGGTGACCGGCCGATCCCGTTCCGGCGCTGTCGGAGTGTCACACCGGCACGGGCACCGGGCTGGGGCACGATCGAGGCCTCCTCCTAGGCGTGGGAGCCGCGGTGGAAGCCTCTGCTGTCTCGAACGCGACGCCCGAATCGGCTCCGGGCAACGGTTGGCGGGACCGGCTCCGCCGGTACGCGGCCGCCCGGATCATCCGCCCTGGTCTCGCGAGGGCCCCCTACGACAAGGCGATCCTCCTCGCCTGCGTGAGCCTGGCCGGTGGCTGCCTGGCCCTCACCCTCTCCGGCATGGAGCCGCTCGGGTCGGAGGCGTTCGTCGGCGTCAAAGGCAACCGACGGCTTTCGCGTGCGGGCACCGTATGCCTCTTCGTCACCCTCGCGACGGCCCTGTGGGCCCTGGGCATCGCCGCGATCGCGGCGCGCCGCCCCCGTTGGTGGCTGGCGGCGGTCGCCGTGACCTCGGCCGCGGTCGTCGGCTGCCTGCATGTCAGGATCTGGCGCCTGGCACGGATGACGAGCCACTTCCTCACGCCCTACCCGTCGGTGGACTTCGGCGTCGACGCCGTACCGCCGTGGGCCCTGTACACGGCGTCGCTATCCGTGCTGGCCGCGGCGGCCGTGCTGCTGGTCCCCCTGCGTCGGCTCACCGCCCATCCCGTGCGCTACGCGATGGCCGTGACCGTTCCCGTGTGGGCGGCCCTGCTGTTGTGGGCGATGCTGCCGCACCATCCGAATCCGCTGCCTCCCATGCTTCACGTCAGCGATGCGGTGAAGGAGCAGCTGACATCGCCACCGTCGGCCGTGGGCCTGGACCTCCTCACCAACTTCCTGTCCACCTCCTTGCTGGGCGGTCTGGGCGTGCTCGCGCTGATCGCCGCGCGGGAGGTCGCCGACGCGAACGTCACACTGCGCGGACCGCGGCCCGCGGACGGCCCACTGAGGTCCGCACACTGCTTCCGGCGCTCGTGCTGGGCAAGGTCGTCTTCCTGGCGTTCGGGTTCGCCGGGGCGTTCGGTCACCGCCAGGTGAACGAGACCTGGGACCACGGCTCCTGGGCCCAGTGGGCGACGGCGGGAGGCCTCGTGCTCGCGGCGTGCCTCGTCTACACGCGGACCCGGACCCGTCCGCTCGCGGCAGGTCACCTGGGCCCGGTGACCACGCTGCTGGTCGTCGGTCTCGGTCTGCCCAGCCTGGTCTACGTAGCGCTGCCCTTCTTCCAGGCGGTGGGCACCACGCTCCGTCCCGGTCGGTGGCAGGACCCGGTCACCCGTCGGGTCGAGGACGCCGTACCCCACCTGGCGCACTACTCCCCGCTGGCTACCGTCGTGGCCGCCGGAGTGGTTGGGGTCGTCCTCCTCGCCCGGAGGGCCCGGACGGACGGCGCCGTCCTCGCGGTGAGTTCCTTCCTGGTCGGCCTGCCCTTCGCTATGCAACTGGCGCTGTGGAACCCCGGGGAGCGGGCAGGGCGGGAACTGGTGTCGGTCACCCTGCTGGACGCCGGGGTCACCGCCGCGGTGATCGCAGTGCTGGCCCGCGGCGCGGTGCGGGGGCGCGCGGTGCGCGGGCGCGCGGTGCGCGGGCGCGCGGTGCCGCAGCCGCAGCCGCAGCCGCAGCCGCAGCCGCAGCCGCACCAGTTGCTCATCGTCCTGCTGGCATCGACCCTCCTGGCGTTTTCCCTGGAGGGGTTCATCCCGGAAGCGGTGCAGTCGGAGCTGTTCGCCTACCTCCTCCTCGTCCCGGTGGTCTGGCGGTTCGCCGTGGACACACGCGACGAACGGCAGCGCCCGGTCGGTCGCGTCGTGCTCTCGATCGCGGCGTGGAGCGTCCTGCTGGCGGTGAGCGCCCTCGCCCTCGCGGCGGGGTTCGACCAGGACCAATGGGGCACGGAGCAGCGTCCGCAATGGCGCCTGATCGCCGTTCCCATGGCGTTCGTGCTGCTCTGCCGAAGGGTGGCGGCGCCTGCCCGGCCCTCGCCGGGCTGGCTGGCCGCACCGCCGTCCGGGACCCGGCCGCCCGAGCCGGTGCGCGTCTACCTGGTGGGAGCGCTCGTCGGTCTGTTGCTGGTGGGCGCCTGCGCCGACGCCCTGCGGAGGTCAATCGCGGTGCCCCAAGTCGAACGCGGCCGGTACCGCGTGTCCACGCCCCTGCCCGCAGGCTGGAACCCCTTGCCCTGCCAGGCGGCGCCCGACGCCGAGATCCTGGCGCTCGTCCTGCCGGTGAGGAAGACGGGCAAGCCCGACAGCTCGGCGGTGGTCCTCGCGGGGAACGGCCGCCCCGGAGCGCTGCGCGCGAGGGCCGAGCAGTGCGAGGGGGTCAAGACGGCGGTCGAGCGCGTCTGGGAGGACCCCGGATGCACTGGCGGTCCGTCGGCGCTCCTGCGCCCCGTCGAGGTCGCCGGGATGAAAGGCGGCGAAGTCCGCGCCGGTTCCCTGGTCATCCGCTGCGTCCGCTGGAAGGCCGGCACGGCCGATCGCTTCATCGTGGCCTATGACCTATCGGCCCCGGACCACGGAGTGCGTCCCACGGTCGACAAGGCGATCCTCGGGGTCACCTTCGAGGAGCCGGGGCAGGGCTCTCCTGCCCCACCCCGCAACCCGTGATATCCCGCACGCGCACCAGCCCCGGCCCCGCGAGTACCTCGTGCAGTTGCTGGAACACCTGCCGGGCGGCCGCAGCGTTCAGTGTGAACGCGGCGTACTGCTATCAGGGGACATGTGCACCCTGCGGGCGACCCGGCTCGCGGGCCCGGACTGCACCCTCGTCGTCCCCTTGACCACGGTCACCGCGATCCTCCGGCAGATCGCGGACCGGGAGCGGGTCGCGACCGCCTCTGTCAGTATCCGTGCTGCCTGCACAGGCCCAGCTGCTCCCGCCTCCCCGGAGGGAGAGGCTTTCACAACGGGCCCGGGGATCAGCAGGCAGCGAAGGCTCCTACGCTTCGATGAGCTGGAGCCGTTCAACGTCGAAAGGGTCAAACCCCAACGAGGGCAGCATCTCGGTCACCAACCCCATCGTAGAGCGAGCACCAGGTCCTCTGCCCGAAGGGCAGGGCCGCTCTGGGCGACGGCCGCACGGAACTCCGCAGCGTTCCGAAGTCCAGCCACCCGCCGCCCCCGAAGTGGCCATCGCACCGCGGTCTCCTGGAATCCACGTCGGTGCCTGTCCTGAACCTCGACCGCGCATCTGGCATAACGCCTATAGAGGCCAGCTCGACCTCGAACGCCCCGGAGCCAGGACCCCAGCCGGGGTCCTGGCCCGCGTCGGACAACGCATCCTTGCCCTGACCGCAGCCATCTGGCACATCCGCGCCACCGGAACACCGGAACAC
>NZ_JBHXNP010000114.1:0-27885 GCF_042719495.1 Streptomyces sp. NPDC058525 | reverse complement strand
CCGCCCCAGACCCCGCTCCTCAAACGCCGGAGGGGCTGGATGTGGCGCCGGCCGGGACTGGATAGGCGCCGGCGGGGCTAAAACGTCAGCCCGTTGGGGTGAAGTTTTGGGCTGCGGGGGCTGTTGATGCCTGCTTGATGACCTTGAGGCCGCCCGGGGTCTGCTCGTCCGGTTTCATGATCACGCTCTGGCGGGTGGAGGGGGCCTTCGGGTCCGAGAAGTCGTGGGTGATGCCGAAGCCGCTGTCGTAGGACTTCAGCGTCAGCAGGGCCTTGCCCACGCCCTCCCGGGTGAGGTCCTTGTCCGCGCAGGCCTTCTTCAGGGCCTCGCCGTAGACCGCCGCGGCCGTGTAGCCGGCCACCACGCCGTTGTCGAGGCCCGCGCCCGGGTAGGCCTCCTTGTAGGCCGCGGCCAGGGCCGCCGGGCCCGCCTCCGGGGCGCCGATGGGGAGGCTGGACGCCGCGACGTAGTAGTCCTTCTGCAGGGCCGCGCCCGCCGGGGTGGCGAGCAGCTGCGGGGAGAAGGCCGAGTTGTTGCCGACCACCGGCACGTTCCAGCCGCCGGCCGCGGCGACCCCGACCAGCGAGGCCGCCTGCCGGGGCCCCGCGCTGATCACCACGGCCTTGACCCCGGCCTGCTTGAGGGCCGCGACCTGGGCGGACATGTCGTTGTCGGTGGGCTTGATCTTCTGCTCGACGACCGTGAGCCCGGCCTCCTTCGCCGCGTGCTTGGCGCCGGCCAGGGCGTTCTCGCCGTAGTCGCCCTCGAAGTACACGTGCCCGATCTTGTCGCCGGAGGCGATGCGCTTCTGGTCGAGGAGGTAGCCGATGGCGTTGACCGTCTCGATGTCGTACGTGGCCCCGACCGTACGGATGGCCGGGCTGCCCAGCAGCGAGGCGGACCAGGCCTGCGGGATCACCAGGCCCTTGTCCTGGCCGTCGATGCGGTCCTTGGCGGCGGCGACGAACGGGGAGCCGATGAACTGGGCGAAGCCGAGCACCTGTGGCTCCAGCTCGGTGTAGCCGGCCAGGGCCTTCTGCGGGTCGTAGCCGTGGTCGCGGACCGTCAGCTCCAGCTGGCGGCCGCAGATGCCGCCCGCGGCGTTGGCCTGCTTGATCCACAGCTGCTGGGCCTGGGTGACGCTCTTGCCGAGCGAGGCGTAGACGCCGGTCATGTCGGTGAGGGCGCCGAGCTTGATGGCGGTGGCGGTGACCCCCTTGCCGGTCTTGACCCCGCCCTCGGCCTGCTTGTCCTCGGTGCCGGTGCCCGCCTTGCCGCTGCATCCGGCTGCGCCGGTGAGGAGGAGCGCGGCCGCGAGGGCCGCCGTACCGAGGCGCGCTCGCTTGTCCGTGCCGGGTCTGGTCACGCTGACTCCTTCGGAGGTCGGGTCGGGCGGATCCGGGTGAGGCCGCCCGGGAGGAACAGGACGACGGCGACGACGGCCGCGCCGTACAGATAGCGCGACGCCTCTCCCGGGGAGACCCCGCCGGCGCCGGGGGCGGCGACGAGCGGGAGGGCGTCGCTGTACCGGGTGAGCAGCTGGGGCAGCAGGGAGACGAACCCGGCGCCGATGACGGCGCCCGCCACCGTGCCGAGGCCGCCGATCACGATCATGGCGAGGTATTCGAGGGACAGGACCATGCCGAAGTAGTCGGGCACGGTCCGCTGGAAGACCAGGGCGAGCAGGACCCCCGCCAGGCCCGCGTACATGGAGGACACGACGAAGACGGCGGCGCGGTAGCGGGCCACGGGCACGCCCATGACGCCGGCGGCGATGGTGTGGTCGCGGATGGCGTTCATGGCGCGGCCCGGGCGCCCGCGCAGGATGCCGCGGGCGAAGAGGGCACAGGCCAGGAGCGCGGCGAGGGCGACGTACCAGAGCTTCTCGGCGGACTGGAAGGGGACGGCGGCGATCACGGTCTCGGTGTCGTCGAAGGTGATCCCGAGGAGGGAGAGGGGCTCGACGGCGCGGCCGTTGAACCCGCCGGTGAGGGGGGTGGCATTGAACAGGACGTGCTGGCCGATGAAGATCAGCGCGAGGGTGGCGATGCCGAGGTAGGCGCCGCGCAGCCGGCCGGCGATGGGGCTGAAGAGCCCGCCGGCGGCTCCGGCGAGGGCGACGGCGAGCACGGCCGCCAGCCAGCTGGGCAGGCCGAGGCCGACGAGCTCGTGGCCGCCGGAGCGTCCGCCGTCCCCGGCCAGCGCGCAGTACCCGTACGCGCCGACGGCGAGGAAGAAGGCGTGGCCCATGGACAGCTGGCCGGTGGCGCCGGTGAGCAGGTTGAGGCCGATGGCCCCGATGGCCGCGGCGATGGCGAACAGCCCGGCCTGGAGCCAGAACCGCTCCAGGTAGAAGGGCAGGGCGAGGAGCACGGCGGCCCCGGCGGTCCACAGGACCAGGCGCGCCGGGGCGGGGCGCCGCAGGGCCAGGCGCGCCGGGGCCGGCCGCCGCAGGGCGGGGCGCGGAGTGTCAGACACGGGCGGGCTCCTTCGTTCCGAAGAGGCCCGCCGGGCGCAGCAGCAGGACCACGACCATGACCAGGTACGGGGCGAGGTCGCCGATGCCGCGGCCGAGGAAGGCGAGCTGGCCCTGGTAGCCGGTGGCCATGGCCTCGGTGACGCCGACGATCAGGCCGCCGGCGAGGGCTCCGGTGGTGGAGTCGAGGCCGCCGAGGATCGCCGCGGGGAAGGCCTTGAGGGCGGCCAGCGAGGTGGCCCGTTCCAGGCCGGGGGTGGGGAAGACGGTGAGGAAGAGCGCGGCCACGGCGGCCAGGGCCCCGGCGACCGCCCACGCCGCCAGGGAGACCCGGCCCAGCCGGACGCCCATCAGCGCGGCGGTCTCCGGCTTCTCGGCGGCGGCGCGCATGGCCACGCCCCAGGCGGTGTAGCGGAAGAGCAGCAGGAACGCGCCGATCAGCAGGGCGGCCGAGACGAAGGCCGCGATCCGGGTCTGCGGGAGGGTGACCGGGCCGAGGTGGACCACGGCGTCGCCCCACGGGTCGCCGAGGGCGAGGACGTCCGTACCGATGCGGCGGGTGAGGTCGGTGGTGATCAGGATGTCCACGCCGATGGTGACGATGGCGAGGACGCTCTGGTCCTGGCCGCGGTAGCGGCGCATGACCAGGAACTCCACCCCCGCGCCGACCGCGGCGGCGGCGCCGATGCCGACGGCCAGGGCGGGCCAGAAGCCGATGTCCTCGTGCAGCACGGCGGTGACCCAGCCGCCCGCCAGGAGCAGCGAGGCGTGGGCGAAGTTGACGACCTCGGTGGCCTTGAAGATGACCACGAAGCCGAGGGCGATCAGGGCGTACACGGAGCCCATGGAGAGGCCGCCGAGCAGCAGTTCCAGGAAGGTGGTCACGCGGCCGGGTCCTCCTCGCCGAGGTAGGCGCGGACGACCGCCGGGTCGCTCTGCACCTGGGCGGGGGTCCCGCCGCCGATCCGTCTGCCGAAGTCGAGTACGGTCACCGCGTCCGCGAGCCGCATCACCACCCCCATGTCGTGTTCGACCAGCACGATCGATATGCCGAGGCCGTCGCGGACGCCGGCGATGACGGCGGCGGTGCGCTGCCGTTCGTCGGCCGTCATCCCCGCGACGGGTTCGTCGAGCAGGAGCAGCCGGGGCTCCATGCACAGGGCCCGGGCCAGCTCGACGAGTTTCTGTTTCCCGTACGGGAGGGAGCCCGCGGGCGCGGCCAGGTCGGACTCCAGGCCGACGAAGGCGGCGATCTCACGGACCCGTTCGCGGTGCCGGCGGTCCTCGCGGACGGCGGCCGGCAGCCGGAGCCCGGCCGCGAGGAACCCGGAGCGCATCAGCCGGTGGCGGCCGAGCAGCAGGCTGTCGGCGACCGTGGTGTGCGGGGGCAGGGCCAGGTTCTGGAAGGTGCGGGCGATGCCGAGCGCGGCGACGGCGTGCGGGGCCAGGCCGGTGAGCTCGGCAGGGCCGAAGCGGACACTGCCCGACGCCGCGCGGTAGACCCTGGAGAGCACGTTGAAGCAGGTGGACTTGCCGGCGCCGTTGGGGCCGATGACGGCGTGCAGGCTGCCGGGCTCGACGGTGAAGGAGACCCGGTCCAGGGCGGTGAGACCGGCGAAGCGGACCGTGACGTCGGTGACGGTGAGCGGGGGTGTTCCCGTCATGCCGACCACCTGCGCAGGGTGTGGGACGGCCGGGCGGGCGGGCCGTCCTCGTCGGTGATGCCGAGGTAGCGGCGGCGTACCTCGTCCGAGGCGGCCAGGTCGGCGGCCGGGCCGGAGAGGGTGACCTCGCCGACCTCCAGGACGTACGCGTGGGAGGCCAGCCGCAGCGCGAGGGCCGCGTTCTGCTCCACCAGCAGCACCGAGGTGCCCGCCGCGTTGATCTCGGTGATGGTCGCGGCGATCGTCGCGGCCATCTTCGGCGCCAGGCCCAGGGAGGGCTCGTCCAGGAGCAGCAGCCGGGGGCGGGCCATCAGGGCGCGGCCCAGGGCCAGCATCTGCTGCTCTCCGCCGGAGAGCAGGCCGGCCCGCTGCCGGGACCGTTTGGCGAGGACCGGGAAGAGCTCGTGGACGCGGGCCAGCGAGCGGGCGGTGTCGGCCCGGGAGCCGGCCCGGGCCCCGAGGGTGCCGGCCCGCAGGTTGTCCGCGACGCTCATCCGGGCGAACACCTGGCGCCCTTCGGGGACCTGCACCACCCCGGCGGCCACCGCCCGGGCCGGCGCGAGTCCGTCCAGCGGCATGCCGTCGAAGGTCACGCCGCCGCCGGTGACGGCGCCGCGGTGAAAGGCGAGCGTGCGGGACACCGCCCGCAGCAGGGTCGTCTTGCCCGCGCCGTTCCCGCCGAGTACGACGACCACGGCGCCCTCGGGTACGTCGAGCGACACGGCGCGCAGCGCCCGGACCGGCCCGTAGCCGACGGACAGCTCGCGCACTTGGAGCGAGGCCACTTCCCCTCCCACTGCCAGGCCCTGTTCGGGCGTTGTGCCAGCGTTGTGCCGGCGTTGTGCTGGCGCACAGACCAGCACCGGGCGGAGCGGCCGTCCACGGCCCGAACCGGAATCGCTGCCGATGACCAGCCGGGGTGGGGGTCCGGTTGTGCAGCGGCACAGACCTGTGGACCGGGCCCCTTACGCCGGTGGGCCGCGGGTGACATCCTCAGCGGCCATGGGCGGACGCAGGGCGCGTACGGAAGCGGAGTGGTCGGTGCTGCTGACGGCGGCCGAGGTGCTGCTGGGGCGCGTCCCGGAGCTGACCGAGCAGCTGATCGGCGATCTGGCGCGGCATTCGCCGCTGTACGACCTGGTGGTGCCGCGGGACGAGCACTGGCAGCAGATCAGCGAGGCCATGCGGTACGGCATCGAGGCCTTCGCCGCGCGCCGCTCGGACACGCGCAAGGACCTGGTGTACGCGGAGGAGCTGGGGCGGCGCCGGGCCGAACAGGGGCTTCCGCTGGACCTGTTGCTGTACGCGTACCGGCGCGCGGGGCGGCTGACCTGGGACGCGCTGCTGGACATCGTCACCGAGGAGGACCCGGACGCGCTGCCGGTGCTGGCGCGGACGGCCGGGGCGATGTGGGCCGGGATCGAGCAGCAGGCCGCGACGACGGCGGAGGCCTACCGGGCGGGCGAGCGGGAGATGCGCCGGCGCAGCGACGAACGGGTGCAGGCCCTGCTGGACGCGCTGCTCCAGGGGGACGCGGTGCCGGGGCTGGCGGCGCGGGCGGCGGCGGGCCTGGACCTGCCGGAGCAGGGGCGGTACGCGGTGGTCGTGCTCCCCGTGGACCGGCGGGACTCGGTGCACCGGGTGGCGGCGGTGGGCGGGATGCGGCTGTTCTGGCGGATGCGGGCGGAGCAGGAGCTGGCGGTGGTGGCCCTGGGGTCGTCCTCCCCGGAGGAGCTGGCGGCGGAGCTGGCGGACCGCTGCCACGGGCCGGGCGGGATCAGCCCGGTGGTGGACGGGCTGGCGGAGCTGGGCCGGGCTCGGCGGCTGGCGGAGACGGCGCTGGCCACCTGCGGGGCGGAGGAGCGGTCGCTGGTCCGGCTGTCGCAGCGGCTGCCGACGGCCCTGGTGGTGGGTCAGCCCGAGCTGGCGGGCGAGCTGGTCCAGGCGGTCCTGGGCCCTCTGCTGGAGCTGGACCCGGCGGACCGGGCGGTGCTGCTGGAGACGCTCGACGCGTGGCTCGCGGCGGAGGGCTCCGCCGGGCGGGCCGCGACCCGCCTGTACTGCCACCGCAATACGGTGTTCAACCGCCTCCGCCGCCTGGAACACCTGACCTCCCGCTCCTTGTCCCGCCCCCACGACCTGGTGGCCCTCACCCTGGCCCGCGACGCCCACCGCCTCTCAGCCCCACCGGGCCCCTGATCCCCGAAAGCCGGGCGCAGCCCGCGGACGCTTGCGCGGCGGACGGCACGGCACGGCGGCGTAGGCTTGGTGTCGGAAAATCGCCAGCCCGGGGGACGGGCAAGCCGGATCCTGGAGCCATGCACACCGACACCGAGCGCTGCGTAAGGGCCGTGCAGTCGAAGGACGCCAGATTCGACGGCTGGTTCTTCACGGCCGTCCTGACCACCCGGATCTACTGCCGCCCCAGCTGCCCCGCCGTCCCGCCGAAGGTCGAGAACATGACCTTCCTGCCCAGCGCCGCCGCCTGCCAGCAGGCCGGTTTCCGGGCCTGCAAGCGCTGCCGGCCGGACACCAGCCCCGGTTCCCCCGAGTGGAACGCCCGCGCCGACGCCGTCGCCCGCGCCATGCGCCTCATCCAGGACGGGGTGGTGGACCGCGAGGGGGTGCCGGGGCTCGCCACCCGGCTCGGCTACTCGACCCGGCAGGTCGAACGGCAGCTCAGCGCCGAGCTCGGCGCCGGCCCGCTGGCCCTGGCGCGGGCGCAGCGCGCGCAGACCGCCCGCCTGCTCATCGAGACCTCGGCGCTCCCGATGGGGGACGTCGCGTTCGCCGCCGGCTTCGCCTCCATCCGCACCTTCAACGACACCGTCCGCGAGGTCTTCGCCCTCTCCCCCAGCGAGCTGCGCCGGCGCGCCGGCAAGACCGGCCCCGACAGCCGGCAGCCCCGCATCCCCGGCACGATCAGCCTGCGGCTGCCGTTCCGGACCCCCCTCAACCCGGACAACCTCTTCGGGCACCTGGCCGCGACCGCCGTCCCGGGCGTGGAGGAGTGGCGCGACGGCGCCTACCGCCGCACCCTGCGCCTGCCCTACGGCACCGGGGTCGTCGCACTGACCCCGCAGCCCGACCACATCGGCTGCCGACTGGCCCTGACCGACCTGCGCGACCTGACGATCGCCATCAGCCGCTGCCGCTGGATGCTGGATCTGGACGCCGATCCCGAGGCGGTCGACGAGCAGTTGCGCGCCGATCCGCTGCTGGCCCCGCTCGTGGACAAGGCGCCCGGGCGCCGGGTGCCCCGTACGGTCGACGCGGCCGAGTTCGCCGTACGGGCGGTCCTCGGCCAGCAGGTGTCCACGGCGGCGGCGCGCACGCACGCGGCCCGGCTGGTCACCGCGCACGGGGAGCCCGTGGAGGACCCGCTGGGCGGGCTGACCCACCTGTTCCCGTCCCCGCAGGCCCTCGCCTCGCTGGACCCGGAGTCGCTGGCCATGCCGCGCACCCGGCGCACCACCTTCACCACCCTGGTCTCGGCGCTCGCCGACGGTTCGCTGCCGCTCGGCATCGACAGCGACTGGGAGGCGGCGCGCGCGCAGTTGTCCGCGCTGCCGGGGTTCGGCCCGTGGACCACCGAGATCATCGCGATGCGGGCGCTCGGCGACCCGGACGCGTTCCTGCCGTCCGACCTGGGCGTCCGGCGGGCGGCGCGGGGGCTCGGGCTGCCGTCGACGCCCTCGGCGCTGACCGCGCGGGCGGCCGGCTGGCGGCCGTGGCGCGCGTACGCCGTCCAGTACTTGTGGGCCACCGACGACCACGCCATCAACCACCTGCCCGCCTGAGGAGCACACCGTGAACAGCCACAGCACCGTCAAGCAGCACACCGTCGTCGAGAGCCCCTACGGTCCGCTCACCCTCGTCGCCACGGACGGCGTCCTCAGCGGCCTGTACATGACCGGGCAGCGCCACCGCCCGGCCGAGGAGTCCTTCGGGGAGCGGGTCGCCGCCGCCGAGGAGCCCTTCCCCGAAGTGGTGCGGCAGCTGGCCGCGTACTTCGCCGGGGAGCTCACCTCGTTCGACCTGCCGCTGCGGCTGGAGGGCACCGACTTCCAGCGCAGCGCGTGGGACCAGCTGGTACGGATCCCCTACGGCGAGACCTGGTCGTACGGGAAGCTCGCGGCCGAGCTGGGCAAGCCGAACGCCTCGCGCGCCGTGGGCCTGGCCAACGGGAAGAACCCGATCGGCATCATCGTGCCGTGCCACCGCGTGATCGGCGCCTCGGGCGGCATGACCGGCTACGGCGGCGGTCTCGAACGCAAGGTCCGGCTGCTCGACTTCGAGTCGGCGGCCCGGCAGCTCTGAGCGGGCGGCAAGAGGGCTAGAGCACGAGCAGCGGCACCAGCAGGGCGAAGGCCGCGCCGGCCTCGACCGCGTAGCCGTACAGCGAGGGGTGCTGGACCGGGGCGGCGAGCAGGACCACGCTCTGCTGGGTGGCGGCCGCCTCCACCCAGTCGGCGTCGGCGCCGAGGTTGCCCTGGTACCAGCCTTCGCAGGAGCCGGGGCCGCTGACCGCGAGCAGGTCGTCCTCGCGGCGGTAGAAGGCCTGCCACTGGGCGGCGGGCACCGACCAGCCGTCGAAGTCGGTGAACTGGCACCAGCCGCCGTCGCGGATCGCGGTGTCGAAGAGCCAGACCGGCATCCCCTCGGGGGTCACCTCGCCGGCGGACTGCTGGTCGGTGGTGAAGTGGACCATGGGGAGGGCGTCGGGCCCGTCGGCGGTGCTGGGCCAGGCGTACATGGTGATCATCAGCTGATTCTGTCCTGCTCGGAGTAAGTCCGGTGTGACGAGGCGCCGCTTGCCGACACGGTCCAGGGAACGGTCTAGGCGAGGGGGCGGCGGCCGTTCTCGAGTTCCGCGACTCCCTCGCCCGAGTCCAGGACCCGGTAGGCCTCTTGGACGCGCAGGCCCAGTGATCCGGGGAGGTACGCGGGGAGTTCGGCGGGGTCGACCAGCCGCCAGGAGATCAGTTCCTCCTCCTGGAGGGTGATGGACGCGAGCTGCCCGGCGTCGAGCACCCCGCCGTCGTAGAGGTACGCGACCAGCGGCGGGCGGTCCGCGCCGACATTCCAGTCCACGGCGAGCAGCCGGCCGAGCGGCACGTCGATGCCGATCTCCTCGGCGCTCTCGCGCCGGGCGGCGGTGCGCGGCGACTCCCCCTGGTCCGATTCGATGGTGCCGCCCGGCAGGGCCCACCCCTCGCGGTAGTTGGGCTCGACGAGCAGGACCCGGCCCTCGGCGTCCCGGTAGAGGGCGGCCGCGCCGGCCAGCACCCGGGGCAGGCTCGCGATGTAGGTGGCGTAGTCATCCGTGGTGGTCACTTCGCCACCCTACCCAGACATCGCTACGGGGCGTCGGGCCCGTCCTCGCGGTCGCGGCCCCGGGACTCGGCGACGCGCCTCAGGCGGGGGTGGCGGGCCGGGCCCTGCTCGGTGATGGCGTCGCCGACCATGGCCCGTACGGCGTCCCGCAGTCCGTGCAGCGCGTGGTGGCGGGCGGGTCCGGCGCCCGGGTCCTCGCGCAGTTCGGTCAGCAGGGCCCAGCAGAGCAGCAGCATGACGAGGACAAAGGGCAGTGCGACGAGGATGGTCGCGGTCTGCAGGGACTTGAGGCCTCCGGCGACGAGGAGCACGGCGGCGACGGCCGCCATCAGCACGCCCCAGGTGACGACGAGCCAGGTCGGCGGGTGAAGGGATCCGCGGCTGGTGAGCGATCCCATGACCAGGGAGGCGGAGTCGGCGCTGGTGACGAAGTAGGTCATGACCAGGGCCATGGCGACCCACGAGGTGACGGTGGACAGCGGCAGGGCGTCCAGCATCGCGAAGAGCGAGGCCTCCGTACCGTCCTTGATCTTCGCGGCGAAGTCCACGGCGCCGGTGGAGTCGAGGCGGATGGCGGTGCCGCCCATCACGCAGAACCAGACGACGGTGGCGCCGCTGGGCACGAGCAGGACGCCCACGAGGAACTCGCGGATGGTGCGGCCGCGCGAGATCCGGGCGATGAAGGTGCCGACGAAGGGCGCCCAGGAGAGCCACCACGCCCAGTAGAAGATGGTCCACGCGCCAAGCCATGCGGAGTCGGTGAAGGCGCCGGTCCGGCTGGCCATGGGGAGCAGCTGGTGCAGGTAGCCGCCGACGCTGGACGGGATCACGTCGAGCACGTAGACGGTGGGGCCGAGCAGGAAGACGAAGAGCATCAGGGTGGCGGCGAGCACGATGTTGATGGTGCTCAGCCACTTCACCCCCTTGTGCAGGCCGGAGAAGGCGGAGAGCACGAAGGCCGCCGAGAGCGAGCCGATGATGATCAGCTCGACGGTGGTGGAGTCCTCGATGCCGGTGGTGAGGCTGAGCCCCTTGGACACCTGGAGCGCGCCGAGGCCGAGGCTGGTCGCGGTGCCGAAGACGGTGGCGAAGACGGCGAGCAGGTCGATGCCCTTGCCGGCCCATCCGTTGGCCCGCTCCTCGCCCATGAGGGGGACGAAGGCGGAGCTGAGCCGGTTGCCGCGGCCCTTGCGGAAGGTCGCGTAGGCGAGGGCGAGGCCGGCGATGCCGTAGATCGCCCAGGGGGTGAGGGTCCAGTGGAAGAAGGAGTACTCCATGGCCGCCAGGGCGGAGGCGCCGGACGCGGGGGCCGCGCCGGAGGCGGGGGGCGGGTTCAGGTAGTGGGTGAGCGGCTCGCCGACCCCGTAGAACATCAGGCCGATGCCCATGCCGGCGCTGAACATCATCGCGATCCACGCGAGGTTGGTGAACTCGGGCTCGGAGTCGTCGGCGCCGAGCCGGATCCGGCCGAAGCGGCCGGCGGCGAGCACGACGCACATCACGAGGAAGGCGTCGGCGGCGATCACGAACAGCCAGGCGAAGTTCTCCAGGACCCAGGCGAGCGCGGTGCCCGACGCCGTGTCGAAGGAGCCCTTGGCGAGGGCGGCCCAGGCGACCACGGTGAGCACGGCGATGACGCCCACGGTGACGACCGTGCGGTCGGGGGTGCCGTCGGCCGGACCGCCGGGCCGGTCACCCGGGGTATCCGGACGTGGCTGTTCCAGTGAATCCGCGCTCATGCGGCCACACTATGCAGCCGTATATCCGTATTTAGGGGCATGGCGCGCCGGGTGTGGCCCAGGCCACTCATGGGCATAGGAGGATCCTCCGGATAAGCTCATGGCGGCGCGACTGCACTGTTCGATAGCAAGGGAATAGCAAGGTGACGGACGGAGCAGTAACTGAGGCCGCGCGCGTGCTCATCGCCGCGGACAAATTCAAGGGCTCGCTCACGGCCGTTCAGGTCGCGGAGCGGGTGACGGCGGGCCTCCGCAAGGCCGTACCGGGCGTGGAGATCGAGACCCTCCCCGTCGCGGACGGCGGCGACGGCACGGTCGCGGCCGCGGTGGCGGCCGGTTTCGAACGCCGGGAGGTACGGGTCACCGGACCGCTCGGCGACCAGGTCACGGCCGCCTTCGCGCTGCGCGAGGGCACCGCGGTGGTCGAGATGGCGGAGGCCTCCGGGCTGCAGCTGCTGCCGGCGGGCACCTTCGCCCCGCTGACGGCCACCACGTACGGCTCGGGCGAGCTGCTGAAGGCCGCGCTGGACGCGGGCGCGCGCTCCATCGTCTTCGGCGTGGGCGGCAGCGCCACCACCGACGGCGGCGCCGGCATGCTGGCGGCGCTCGGCGCGGTGTTCCTGGATGCGAACGGCGAACCGGTCGGTCCGGGCGGCGGCGCGCTGGCCGGCCTGGCCTCGGCCGACCTGTCGGGGATCGACCCGCGCTTCGCGGAGGTCGACTTCGTCCTGGCCAGCGACGTGGACAACCCGCTGACCGGCCCGAAGGGCTGCGCGGCCGTCTACGGCCCGCAGAAGGGCGCCTCGCCCGAGGACGTGGCGGCGCTCGACGCGGCGCTGGCGCACTTCGCGCAGGTCCTGGAGAAGTCCATCGGCGCGAAGGCCGCCGAGTGCGCGGTGCTGCCGGGTGCGGGCGGTGCGGGCGGCATCGGCTACGGGGCACTGCTGCTCGGCGCCACCTTCCGGCCCGGCATCGAGCTGATGCTGGAGGTGCTGGGCTTCGCCCCGGCGCTGGAGCGCGCCACCCTGGTCATCACCGGTGAGGGCTCGCTGGACGAGCAGACCCTGCACGGCAAGGCCCCGGCGGGGGTCGCGGCGGCGGCCCGGGCCGCCGGCAAGCCCGTCGTGGCGGTGTGCGGACGGCTGCTGCTGACCCAGGAGGCCCTTGAGGCCGCCGGGATCCGCAAGGCGTACCCGCTGACGGACCTGGAGCCCGACCCGGCGAAGTCCATCCCGAACGCCGGTCCCCTGCTGGAGCAGGTGGCGGCCTCGATCGCCGCCGACGTCCTCTGAGCCGTACCGGCCGGTGAGGCCCGGTCCCCCGAGCGGGGGGACCGGGCCTTCGCCGTTGCCCCGCGGGCCCGGCCGGTGCGGCGGCCGCCGGGGCGCGGCCGCCCCCAAACCCCCGGGACAGTGTTAGAAAGGGCTCATGACCGGACGTTTTGGTCGCCAGCCGACCGGATGGGGACCGCGCCTGCTGGCGCGCCTGTCGCTGGGGGCCGGCAGCGTCGCCGGTCAGGTCTTCGCCCTCCAGGCGGTGATCGTGCTGCTGCTGATCGCGGCGGCGGCGACGGCCCTGGTCGTGCAGTCCCGCTACGACAGCGAGCGCGACGCCCGCAACCGCTCGCTGGCCGCCGCCGAGTCCTTCGCGCACGCCCCCGGCCTCCCGGCCGCGCTGAGGGCGCCGGATCCGACCGCCGAGCTCCAGCCGCTGGCCGACGCCGCCCGCCGGGCCTCCGGCGTCGACTTCATCGCCGTGATGAGCCGCGACGGGATCCGGTACACCGACTCGCGGCCCGAGCTGATCGGCCGGCGCGCCACGGGCGACTTCTCCCGCGCGCTCTCCGGGCAGTCCTACACCGAGACCTTCACCGGCGAGCCCAGCGACGCGGTCCGGGCCGTCGTGCCCGTACGTGACGGCCAGGGCAACGTGGTGGGCCTGGTCGGCACCGGCATCGAGGTGGCCAACGTCTCGGACGTGGTCGAGGGCCAGGTCCCGCTGCTCCTCGGCGCCACGGCGGGCGCCCTGCTGCTCGGCACCGGCGGCGCCTTCCTGGTGAGCCGCCGGCTGCGGCGCCAGACCCACGGGCTGCGCGCGGACGAGATGGCCCGGATGAACGAGCACCACGAGGCCGTCCTGCACGCCGTGCGCGAGGGCGTGCTGATCATCGGGACCGACCACCGGCTGGTCCTCGCCAACGACGAGGCCCGGCGGCTCCTCGCACTGCCGCCCGACGCCGAGGGGCGGCACGTCGCCGACCTGGGTCTGGACGCGCGGACCACCGAGCTGCTCGTCTCGGGCCGGGTCGCGACGGACGAGGTGCACCTGGCCGGCGACCGGCTGCTCGCGGTCAACGTCCGGCCCGCGAAGCCGTACGGGGGCCAGTCCTCCGGCACCGTCATGACCCTGCGCGACTCCACGGAGCTCGCCGCGCTCTCCGGCCGGGCCGAGGTGGCCCGCGGACGGCTCCAGCTGCTCTACGACGCCGGGGTGCGGATCGGCACCACCCTGGACGTGGTGCGCACCGCGGAGGAGCTGTCGGAGGTCGCCGTCCCGCGCTTCGCCGACTTCGTCACCGTGGAGCTGCTGGAGCCGGTGCTGCGCGGTGACGAGCCCGTGTCGGGCGCCGGCGTGTACACCGAGATGCGGCGGGCGGCCATGAGCGGCGTCCGTACCGACCAGCCGCTCCAGCCGGTCGGCGACATCATCCGGTTCGTCGTCCCGACGGCTCCGATGGCCGCCGCCCTGGACGCCGGGGAGGCCGTGCTCGCATCGGACCTGCACGCCGCGATGGGCTGGCGGGCCCAGGATTCGCAAGGCACCCGGGAGGCCCTGGACTACGGGCTGCACTCCCTGATCAGCGTCCCCCTCCAGGCGCGCGGCGTGGTCCTCGGCATGGCGAACTTCTGGCGGGCGGCGGACACCCCGGAGGCCTTCGACGAGGAGGACCGTTCCTTCGCGATGGAGCTCGTGGCGCGCGCGGCCGTCTCGATCGACAACGCCCGCCGCTTCACCCGCGAGCACGCGACGGCCGTGGCCCTCCAGCGCAGCCTGCTCCCCCGGGTGCTGCCGGACCTGACCGCCGTGGACGTCGCCTTCCGCTACCTGCCGGCGAAGGCGGGGGTGGGCGGGGACTGGTTCGACGTGATCCCGCTGCCCGGCGCACGGGTGGCGCTGGTCGTCGGCGACGTCGTCGGCCACGGGGTGCACGCGGCGGCCACGATGGGCCGGCTGCGCACCGCCGTGCACAACTTCTCCACCCTGGACCTGCCCCCCGACGAACTGCTCGGACACCTGGACGAGCTGATCAACCGGATCGACCAGAGCGACACCGGCGCCGGCGCGGCCGAGGGCGACGAAGCCCTCGGGGAGGGCGGGCGCGAGCCCGCCGGGATCACCGGGGCCACCTGCCTGTACGCGGTCTACGACCCGGTGTCGGGGCGGTGCGTGATGGCCAGCGCCGGGCACCCGGGGCCCGCGCTGATCCGCCCCGGCGGGGACGTGGAGTTCCCCGAACTGCCCGCCGGGCTGCCGCTCGGCGTCGGCGGCATGCCGTTCGAGGCGACCGAGTTCCGGCTGCCCGAGGGGAGCCGGCTGGTGCTGTTCACCGACGGCCTGGTGGAGGACCGCCACCGCGACTTCGACACCGGGCTGGGGCTGCTGCGCGAATCGCTGTCCCGGCCCGGCCGCAGCCCCGACCAGGCCTGCGCGGACGTGCTGGCCGCCCTGCTCTCGCCGGTGCCGGGCGACGACATCGCCCTGCTGATCGCCGACGCCCGGCGGCTGGAGGCGGACCGCATCGCCGAGTGGGAGGTGCCCGGCGAGGCGGCGGCCGTCTCGCGCGTGCGCAACGCCGGGGCGGCGCAGCTGGCCGCCTGGGGCCTGGAGGAGGTGTCCTTCACCACCGAGCTGATCCTCAGCGAGCTGATCACCAACGCCATCCGCTACGGGTCCGCGCCCGTACGGGTCCGCCTGCTGCGCGACCGCACACTGATCTGCGAGGTCTCCGACGGCAGCAGCACCTCCCCGCACCTGCGGTACGCGGCCACCACCGACGAGGGCGGCCGCGGACTGTTCCTCGTCGCGCAGTACGCCGACCGGTGGGGCGTCCGCTACACGGACCGGGGCAAGGTCATCTGGGCGGAGCTGCCGCTGACCGCGCGCCCCGAGCCGCCGGCTCCGGCCCCGCTGGACCTGGACGCGCTGGAGGACCTGGCCTGGTGACGGCGCGGTGTCACGCCGGCTGTCCCCCGGCGGGGCGGGTGCGGGCCAGGAGTACGGCGACGTCGTCCTGCGGATCGCACGGCAGCAGCCGTTCCAGGATCCCGTCGCACAGCTCCTCCAGCGGCTGCCGCGCCCCCGCGAGGGCCCGTGCCAGCTGGTCCATGCCCTCGTCGAGGTCCCGGTCGCGGGCCTCGATCAGGCCGTCGGTGTAGAGCACGAGCAGGCTCCCCGGGGGCAGGGCCACCTCTTCCGTGCGGAAGTCCTGCCCGCCGGTGCCCAGCGGTGTGCCGGGCGGGCCGTCCAGGAAGGTGATGGTCCCGTCCGCCGCGGCCACGGCAGGCGGCGGGTGGCCCGCGCGGGCCACCACACAGCCGCCCGATGCCGGGTCGTGGACGGCGTAGACGCAGGTGGCCATCTCGTCCTCGCCGAGGTCGGCCACCACGGCGTCGAGCGAGCGGAGCATCTGCTCCGGGGGCACGTCCAGCCGCGCGAGGGTCCGTACCGCCGTGCGCAGCTGGCCCATGACGGCCGCCGCGTGGATCCCGTGGCCCATCACGTCGCCGATGACCAGGCCCGTCCTGCCGCCGGGCAGCTGGATGACGTCGAACCAGTCCCCGCCCACGTCGTGGTCGCTGGCGGGCAGGTAGCGCCCGGTCAGTTCGAGGCCGGCGACCTGGGGGAGCTCGCTGTTGATGAGGCTGCGCTGGAGGGTCAGGGCGGCGTGCCGCTGGCGGGTGTACATCCGGGCGTTGTCGATGTTGAGGGCGGCGCGTGCGACCAGCTCGTCGATCAGGACGCGGTCCTCGTCGTCGAAGGGCTCGCGCTCGCGCAGCCGGGTCACGGCGACCGCGCCCAGCACCTGCCCCCGGGCGACGAGCGGGACCATCCGGGCGGAGCCGAGGGTGGCGAGGTAGGCGCGCAGGGCTCCGGCGCGCGGGTCGGTGATCAGGGCCGGGATGTCGGGCGTGTAGAGGTCCATGGGCCGGCCCTCGGTGATGATCCGTTCGTAGACGCTGTCCGTGGGGATCTGGAAGGTCTGGCCCGCCTGGAGCTTCGCGGTGGGCGCGTCCGGGTCGGGGAAGGCGGCCGCGAGCCGGCGCATCAGGCCGCGGGTGGAGGCCGCGGCGGCCGGGCCCTCGTCGGGGCCCAGGACCGATTCGAGGAGCTGTACGTCGGCCGAGTCCGCGAGCTGCGGTACCAGCACGTCCACGATCTCCTGGGCGGTCTGGCGGAGGTCCAGGGTGGTGCCGATGCGGGTGCCGGCCTCCGCCAGCAGGGCGAACCGGTGCCGGGCCCGGTCCGCCTCGGCCTGGGCCCGCTGTCCGTCGGTGATGTCGATGAGGGAGGCGATCAGGCCCAGCGGCCGTCCCGAGCCGTCGAGGAGCGGGGCGTAGGAGCAGGACCAGGTCCGGTCGTGGTCGGGGTCGGCGGGGGTGCGTCCGGTGCGGCGGACGTCGACGACGGCCGTGCCCCGGTGGAGGACCTGGCGCATGGTGGCCTCGAGGACGGCGGCGTTGACCCCCGGCACCACCTCGGTGAGCCTTCTGCCCAGGTGCGCGGCGGCGGGGACGCCGTTCATGCGGGCCAGGGCGTCGTTGACGCGCAGGAAGCGCAGGTCGGTGCCGAGGGTGGCGAGGCCGATGGGCGACTGGGTGAACAGGCTCTGGAGCGCGGCGAGCGAGTCCCGCATGTGGAGCACCTCGGAGGTCTCCACGGCGATGAGCATGGCGCCCGTGCGCCCCTGCCGGTCGGCGGCGGGGACGATCCACATCTCCATCCAGACGCGGTGGCCGTCGCGGTGGCGCACGGGCAGGGTGCCGACGACGGTCTCGCCGGCCTGGACGCGGCGGGTCAGGTCGTCGGCGAGTCCGCGGTTGGACTCGGGGACGAGTACGGAGGTCCCGGCGCGGCCGAGGATGTCCTGGGGGCGGTGTCCGAGCAGGTCCTGGGCGGCGAGCGACCACTCGACGATGCGGCCGTCCGCGTCCTCGCGCCACAGGGCGATCGGGAGCAGCTCGCGGAGCACGCCCGCGTACCCGACGGCTGCGTCCGGCGGGTCCGGCACTTCGCTCGTCGACTGGTAAGTGTCCACCGCACCGACCTCACCCCGGGGGGTCTGATTCCTACCGATTCACCCTATCCGAGGGCTAGCCGGGAGGCCCTGTGTCCGGCTCGGGGTGGAGCCAGGGGTGGACGGCGGTGACGACGAGGAGGACGGCGTAGACGATGAGCGCCGCCCACCAGCCGCCGAGCCCGTCGCGGCCGAACTGGACGAGGGCGGCCGCTCCCCCGGCCACCAGGGCGGCCAGGACCCCGCGCCACCAGTGCGGCGGCTCCGTCCCGACGTACAGCAGGGCTCCGGCGGCCAGCGCGGCGGCGGCCCCGACGACGGGGGTGATGGGCCATCCGTGGACGGAGTCCTCGGGAACGCCCCGCAGCAGGACCAGGGCGGCCACGGGCAGGGCGGTGAGCCCGAGGACCACCGGCCACCGCTCCCAGGGGCTGCGCAGCCTCGGCCAGGCCCAGGCCGCCAGGGAGAGCACGGCGAGGACGGCGACGGGGACGTGGCCGGGCAGGGAGGACCACTGTCCGGTACTGAAGGCCACCGCGGTCCACATCAGGACGGCCGCGGCCAGCGCCGGCAGGGGTGCGAGCACGGCGGCCAGCGGCAGCAGGCAGACCAGCGGTTTCGCCAGCCCGAGCACGCATTGGGCCGCCCGGGCCCAGAGCCCCCGGGCGGGCTGGAGCGCGGGCCAGGCCAGCAGCCCGGTCCGCAGGGCGGCCCGGCGCGGGTCGCGGGCCCGGACCAGTGCGCCGACCTTCTCGGCGCCGATGTCGTGGAAGGCGGCCATGGCCCGCTGGACGTCGGCGGGCGTGGTCAGCGGCGGCGGGTCGGGGAGGTCGGGCGGCCGGTTCCCGCCGCGGATGCCCTTCGCGTGCAGGGCGGCGATCAGCGGCAGCTCCTGGTCGAGGATCTCGCGCTGGCGCAGGGCGGTGAGTGCGCTGCGGACGCGGTCCCAGCGGCTCGCGTCGGGCAGGGATTCCAGTGCTTCTCCGTAGAGCTGCATGAACAGCGCGGGCTGCGGCACGGCGGCGGCGACCAGACCTCCGAGCGCGACGCCGTCGGGCGGTTCGGGGCCGTCGCCGTCGAAGGCCGCGGCCAGCCGGTCGTCGGTGGCGACCAGCGACACCAGCGAGGCGGCCGCGTCCAGGCGGCCCCAGGTCCAGTCGCTCAGCCGCCAGCGGGCGCTGAGGAAAGCGGCGAAGTTGTTGAGCTGGTTGCCGCTGAGTTTGGCCTTGACCATGCGTTCCGTCGTCGGAGGGGAGACGTCCGACAGCACCGTGCGCGTGGCCCAGCTGGTGTTGGCGGCGGAGACGGTGTGGAACTTGATGTCCGTCGCCTCGGCCAGCGGGTCCGGGCGCAGCGGGCCGAGCAGCAGTTCGGCGGCGGCCAGCGCGGTCCTCGTCTGCGGTGCGCCGCCGAGGGCGGCCTCGTGCAGCGCCTGGTACCCGTCGACGACTACCGGGTCCGTGGCCGCTCCGAGGAGCGCGCCCAGTTCGCCCAGGCGGAGCCAGAATTCGCTGTAGCGGCCGTCGGGCCACCGCGCGGGGCCCGTGGCGGGCTCCGTCCACGGCTCCTGGTCGACGGCCGCGGCCAGCGCTCCCGACCAGGCCTGCCAGACCCCCGGCCCCTCCCAGGCGGGAGGCACCGCCGGCATCAGGGCGGTCAGCCAGCCGTTGGCCACGTCCAGCGGGGCGATCGCGTCGGCCGGTGCCTCCCCGCCCGCGAGTGCTTCTCCGTAGGCTCTGAGCAGCAGCCTGTCCCGGGCGGCGATGAGGGTGGCGATCGCGTACCGGTACGTGTAGAGGCGATTGCGGCACTCCTCGATCCCGTCCGCGTCCGCGTCCGCGGGGTCGGCGACGGCCTCGTACGCCCGGATCCAGTCCATGAGGAGCCGGACGGTCCGGGCGAGGGCCAGCGGCGACCTGAGCGGGAAGGGGAGCCCGATCTCGGGGCCGGCGGCGCGCACCTGCCGGATGAGGTGCGCCGAACGCTCCTCCCCCGGGCCCGCGTCCAACGGTTCCAGCGGGCCCGGTCCCGCTGGCAGCGGCAGCGGGTCGGGCCCGGTCACGTCCGCCGGATCCTCCAGCAGCCGGATCAGCCGCGCGGCCTCCGCCGCGCCGACGGCGCGGCGGTAGGCGGCCTGTCTGGGCGCCGCCGCGGCGGCCAGTTCCCCGAGGGTCGTGGGAAGGACGGCGGTGACTCCGCGCGCGTGCAGGGCCGCGGCCTCCGCGGCCCGCAGTTCGAGGGCGTCGTCGCGCAGGGACTCCGAACCGGTCTTCACCGTCAGGGACTTCACCGCGATCCGGACGGCCCGGGTGACCCGGCGCCGGCCGCCCGTGGGCCGCGCCCGCGCCGGCTCCGGCTCCGGCTCCGGCGGGAAGGGCGGTACGGGCTGGAGGAAGAGCAGCCACCGGTCGACCTTCCGGGTGACGGGAGTTCCCGCGATGGCACGGACCGCCCAGGCGACGGGGATGTTGTCGAGCAGGCCCCCGTCGACCAGTTCGACGCAGCCGCCGCCGTTCTCGTCGGGGTAGCCGGTCTCGCTGCTGACGCCCCGCATGTCGACCCGCGGGGGTTCGTCCCACGCCGGGGGCTCGCCGCCGACGTAGATCCTTCCCGGCTCGAACGCTCCCGGGAACGAGGACGAGGTCCGGGCCGCGAAGGCGAGCCGGTTCAGGGCTTCCCACCGGGCGTCCGTGTCCAGCGGGAAGTCGGTCATGGGGGCTTGGTGCCGGAACCGGAAGAAGGCGTTCGATCGCCCTACGAGGAGCGGTGCGCCGCGGGTGGGCCGCACCCAGTCCCGGCGGGGCCGCAGCCGGGTCGCGGTGAGGATCAGCCGCAGCGAGCGGGCGAGGCGCGGGGCCGTGTCCCGGGGCGCGGCCAGCAGGTCGTCGAGCGATGCGCGCAGTTGCGCGAAGAAGACCTCGTCCCCGCGCATCAGCGAGTCGGGTACGTGGAAGGGGGTCGAGCGGCGCAGCAGCCCTTCGAGGTCGCCGAGGCGAAGCCACACGTCCCGTACGCCCGTGTCGAAGGGCATCCCGTAGACGAGGTGGCAGGCGAGCAGTACCCCGTTGAGGCCGCCGGCGCTGGTTCCGACGACGACGTCGATGTCCACGTCGTCGTACCCGCAGGCGTCGAGCAGCGCCCGGTAGAGGGAGGTGCCCGGCTCCGGCTCGGCGTCCGCGGGCCGGGGCGCCGCGCGCCGCAGCGCCGCCGTCTCGCAGCAGGCCCCGCCCATCCACACGGCCAGGCTGACCCCGCCCCTCATGGCAAGGGCCAGCCGCAGTTCCGAACTCCTCGCACCCTGACCGGTGGCGTTCATGCTCCCAGCGTCACCCCGGAGCAAACGGGCCGCACCACAGGTCTTGACTCGGGCGAAATACGGAGGAAACTCATCAATACACCGGAAAACCGGAAAAGAGCCGCACCTCCCTCAGGAGACGTCCAGAGGCCCGCGTGACCCTTGTCCAGGCTCTGGCCAGGCCCCCGGCAGCATTCGCGCTCCACGGGAGCCATCGGCGACGGCGGATGGCTCATGGAAGCGGCGGAACTGCCGGGGACTGTTTTGTGTCGGCTCGCTTTCGGCGTCCGCTCCCTTTCGGTGTCCGCTCGCTTTCGGTGTCCGCTCGCTTTCGGGCCGTGCCGCCGGCGCCGCCCGAAGCTAGCGTGCGAGGCCCTCGAGCGGCCGCGGCGCGGGCGCTTCGTCCAGCACGGCGGCGACGGCCTGGGCGAGCCGCGGGATGCGGTGTCCGGCGATCCCCGCGATGTTGATCCGCCCCGACGCGGTGCCGTAGACCGCGTGCCGCGCGCGCAGTTCGTGCATCTGGCCGGGCGTGAGCGGCAGCATCGAGAACATGCCCTTCTGCCGGTCGAGTTCCCGCGCGGCCGCCCCGTGGCCCAGCGCGCTCAGGTGGGTCGTCAGGTCGGCCCGGTTGGCCGTGATCCTGCCCCGCATGACCTCCAGCTCCGCCCGCCAGGCGGAGCGCAGCCCGTCGTCCTCCAGGATCGTCGCCACGACGGCCGCGCCGTGCTCGGGCGGCATGGAGTACAGGGTCCGGGCCGCGTTCTGCAGGGCCGTCTCGGCGTGTCCGAGCGCCCGGGCGGACGTACCGAGGACCATCGCGCAGCCGGTGCGGTCGCTGTAGAGCCCGAAGTTCTTCGAGCAGCTGACGGCGATCAGCATCTCGGGCACCCGCGCGGCCAGGATGCGCGTGGGCAGCAGGTCGGCTTCCAGGCCGTCGCCGAGGCCGTGGTAGGCGAGGTCGACGAACGGCACCCAGCCGTCGCGCGCGGCGAGTTCGGCCAGCGCCTCCCACGCGTCCAGCGTGGGGTCGGCCCCGGTGGGGTTGTGGCAGCAGCCCTGGAGCAGGACGACGTCGTCGCGCCGCGCCGCGGCCAGTGCCCGCAGCACGCCCTCCGTGTCGAAGGCGCCTTCGGCGTCGCGCCAGCCGAACGTACGGACCTCCAGACCGGCGGCCTCCAGGATGGGCCGGTGGTTGACGTACGCCGGGTCGCTGATCCACACCGTGGTGCCCGGGCGGGTGCGGCCGATCAGGTCGGCGAGCAGCCGCAGCGCGCCGGATCCGGCGACGGTCTGGACGGTGACGGCCCGGCCGGCCGGCGTCTCGGGCCCCAGGACCATCGTCTGCATCGCGCGGTTGAAGGCGGTGTTGCCGGAGAGCCCCCGGTACTCCTTGGACTCGGCGCGCTCGGCCAGGCGGACCTCCGCCTCGCGCACGGCCGCCATGACGGGGGTGCGGCCCGTGTGGTCGCGGTAGACGCCGAGGACCAGGCCCAGGCGTTCGGGCCGTTCGTCGGCGTCGAACGCGGCGGTCAGTTCCCACAGCGGGTCGGCGGGCGGCGGCGGGAGGAGCTCAAGCATGGGCGGGAACCTTGGGTCGTGGGCGTCGGTTGGCGAGGACGACGCCGGCGGTGATGAGGGGGACGCCGACGAGGACGGCGGCGCTCGGCGTCTCGCCGAGCAGGGGGACGGCCAGCAGGACGACGGCGACGGGGCTGAGGCTGCCGCCGACGGAGCTGCGCTCCGCGCCGAGCCTGCGGATGGCGACCGCGTACAGCAGACCGGCGCAGAGGCCGACTCCGAGCCCCTGGACGACGAGGAAGAGGGCGATGTCGCCGCCCGCGGCGTGCGCGAGGCCGGTCGGGAGCACGCCGGCCAGCACCAGGACCCCGATGATCGCGAAGGAGGGCAGGCACAGCAGGCCGATCGATCCGACGGGGTCGAGGGCCACGTCCCGCAGGCCGACCGTGTACAGGGCCCACAGGCCGCTGGCCACCAGGAGGGTGCCGGCCCCTTCCAGGACGTCCGCGTCGACGGGGACGACGTAGCGCCAGACGAGGGCGGCCACGCCGGCGGCGATCAGGGCGAGCCCGGCCGCCTGCGTTCCGCGCGGGGCTCCGTGGCCGCGGGCGGCCATCAGCGCGGAGACGAACAGCGGGACCATGCCGGGGACGATCGAGCCCACGAAGGCCGCCGAGGTCAGGGAGCCGCCGTGCATGGCGGCGAGGAAGAACGGCACCCCGGCGCCGCAGACGATCTTGAGGGCGGGGCCGGGCCGGACCGCCGCGATGCTGCGGCGGCGGCGCCACAGCGCGGGGAGCAGGATGACGAGCGGGACGCCGAAGCGCAGCAGGGCGGCGTCCGCCGGCAGCAGGGTCGAGGCGCTCAGGGCGCGGGCGCTGAGCGCGAAGGCGGCCCAGATCGACACGGTCACCAGCAGGGCCAGGACGCCCTCGGCCTGCGGGGAGAGCCTGCGCCGGCGGGGGGTCCCCCCAGCGGTGGCGGGGGGAGGGTTTCCGGCCGGCGGGCCCGCCGTACGGGGAGGCGCGGTCGCCCCGGTGATGTGCGTTGCGACCACGGTCGTCTGCTCCAGCCTTGCCGGGAACGGACCGGTCTGGTCCGTTCCCTCGCAACGCTACGGCTTCGGCCGGGGCAGCCGATTGCCAGTTCTACCTCTCGGACATACGTTTGGGGCAGGATCTGCCAAGAATCGCCGACGATCCGCCGAGGAGTGACCGTGGACGCAGTCGATCTGCAGATCATCCGGGAATTGCAGGCCGACGGGCGCCTGTCCAACCAGGACCTGGCCGACCGCGTGCGGCTCTCCCCGTCGCCCTGCCTGCGCCGCGTCCGCAGGCTGGAGGAGGCGGGTCTCATCCGGGGCTACACGGCCATGGTCGACCAGGTGGCCTTCGGGCTCCCGGTCACCGTCTTCGTCCGGATCCGGCTGGAGCGGCACACGGCGGACGCGGTCCGGCTCTTCGAGGAGCACGTCGCGGTCATCGAGCACATCCAGGACTGCTACCTGATGGCGGGCAGCAGCGACTACCTGCTGCGCGTGGTCATCGAGGACCTGGAGGCGTACGAGGCCCTGGTGCGCCACCGGATCCACGCCATCCCCGGCATCGCCTCGATCGAGTCGAGCTTCGCGTACGGCAGCGTCAAGCAGTCCCGTACCTACCCCCGGCCCGCGCCCCGGCCCGCGCGGGGGGCCTCAGCCCAGCGATGAGGCGGTCGGCACGACGACCCCGTACAGGTCGGCGATCGTCGCCAGCGCGCCCTGGTGGATCTGTTCGGCGGGCAGGTCGGCGACCGCCGTGCCCAGGGGGCGGGTGGAGCAGGCGTCGGCGACCACGGTGGGCTGGTTGCCGCGCAGGTACGCGCCTTCCACGGTGAAGGTGACGCACATGTTGGTCATGAACCCGATGACGATGACGTTCTTGTGGCCTGCGGCGTCGAGGTGTTCGCCCAGGTCGGTCCCGACGAAGGCGTTGGGCGCGGCCGTCTTGACGACGACGGTCTCGCCCTCGGCGGGGGACACGCTGGGGTGGATCCGGCCGATGTCGGTGCGGATGTCGTACGGGGAGCCCTCGCCGCCGTCGTGCTGGACGTGGATGACCTTCGTGCCCGCCTCGCGGGCCCTGGCCAGCAGCGCGGCGGCCGCGTCGAGGGCGGCCCGCCAGCCCGTCAGCTCCAGTACGCCCCGGGTGTAGGTGTTCTGGTAGTCGACCAGGATCAGCGTCGCGTCGGCCAGCGAAGCCGGGGTCTGGTCGAAGCCGCTGAGCTCGCGCAGGGTGGTCGCAGACATGGGAGTACCGTCCTCGGAAATCGTGGGAAGGGGCCGGGCCGCTGCTCGGCGGCCGTGTATGGAACGCTATGACCCACCGCGGGTGTCGGCAATGTCATCCGACTTGCAGATACGGACATCGCGCGGGCCCGGCCGAACGGAGACCAGTTGAGCACCGTCAGACGCCTCGTCGTCGTCGTCCTCTTCGACGGCGTCGACCTGCTGGACGTCACCGGGCCGCCCGAGGTGTTCTCCCTGCTGCGGCGCGAGGTGGGCGAGGAGACGGGCTACCGCGTCGTGCTGGCCGCCGAGACCGCGGACCCCGTCACCACCTCCGCCGGGGTGCGCATCCTCCCCGACACCACCTTCTCCGAGCTGTCGGGAAGCGGCATCGACACCCTGCTGGTGCCCGGCGCGGTCGAACTCGACGGCCAGGGCCGGGTGCACGCCGTGACCGATCCCGCGGTGGTCGGCCGGGTGAGGGAGCTCGCCGGCCGGACGCGGCGCGTCGCCTCCGTCTGCGTGGGCGCCCACATCCTCGCGGACGCCGGGCTGCTGGACGGCAAGCGCGCCACCACCCACTGGTCGACGGCACGCCAACTCGCCGCCGAGCACCCGGCGATCGAGGTCGACGCAGATCCGATCTTCATCCGCGACCAGGACGTGTGGACCGGCGCGGGCATCAGCGCCTGCCTCGACCTGTCACTGGCCCTGGTGGCCGACGACTTCGGCGAGGCCGTCGCGCTGCGCATCGCCCGGCAGCTGGTGATGTACCTGAAACGGCCGGGCGGACAGAGCCAGTTCAGCGTCCCGCTCGAACCCGTCTCGACGACGCGCCGCGTCGAGGACCTGCGCCTCCACATCACGCGCAACATCGCCGAACCGCTGACCGTCCCCGACCTCGCGGCGCACGCCCATGTGAGCGAACGGCAGCTGACCCGGATCTTCAAGACGGAGCTGGGCATGACCCCGGCGGCCTACGTCGAATCGGCGCGCGTCGAAGTGGCCCGCAACCAGCTCGAATCCACCGACGCCACCCTCGAACGCATCGCGTCCGCCTGCGGCTTCAACACCACCGACACCCTCATCCGCGCGTTCCGCCGCACGCTCGACACCACCCCGACGGAATACCGCAACCGCTTCCGCTCCGCCCCTTCGGGGGCCCGGACGTAGCCCCTGCCGCTGCCCCGTGGGCCCCCGGCCTAGCGCGCGGCGTCGACGGCCGCCGTGAAGGCCGCGTGGGCCCGGTCGTCGAAGAGGACGAAGCGGACCTCCTCCACCTCGGTACGGGCCGCCCGTACGGTCTGGACGGCGATCCGCGCCCCGTCGTCCAGGGGCCATCCGTAGATCCCGGTCGAGATGGCCGGGAAGGCGACCGTGCGGGCTCCCAGTTCGTCGGCCACCCGCAGGGACTCCCGGTAGCAGGAGGCCAGCAGCTCCGAGCGGTCCTCCTCGCGCGACCAGACCGGGCCGACGGTGTGGATCACGTGCCGCGCCTGGAGGCGGCCCGCGGTGGTGGCGACGGCGCGGCCCGTCGGGAGGCCCTTGCCGTAGTGCGAGCGGCGCAGGTCCTCGCAGGCGGCGAGGATCTCCGGGCCGCCGCGCCGGTGGATGGCGCCGTCGACCCCGCCGCCGCCGAGCAGCGAGGAGTTGGCGGCGTTGACGATCGCGTCGGCCTTCTCCGCGGTGATGTCGCCGCGGACCAGGGTGATGCGGACCATCAGGAGTCCTTTCGCAGGTGGCGCCACACGGCCTTGGCGGCGTTGTGGCCGGACATGCCGTGCACCCCAGGGCCGGGCGGGGTGGCCGAGGAGCACAGGAAGACCGCCGGGTTGCCCGTCGTGTACGGGGAGAGGGTGATCTTGGGGCGCAGCAGGAGCTGGAGTCCCGAGGCCGCGCCGCAGGCGATGTCCCCGCCGACGTAGTTGGGGTTGCGGGCGGCGAGCTCGGGCGGGCCGGCCGTGGCGCGGGCCAGGACCAGGTCGCGGAAGCCGGGGGCGAAGCGCTCCAGCTGGCGTTCGACGGCGTCGGTGAGGTCGCCCTGCCAGCCCTTGGGGACGTGGCCGTACGCCCAGAACACGTGCTTGCCCGCGGGTGCGCGGCCGGGGTCGACGAGGCTGGGCTGCGCGGAGATGAGGAAGGGCGTACGGGGGGCCCGGCCGCCCGAGGCCAGTTGCAGGGCCGCGTCGATGTCGCGGGTGCGCGGGCCGATCTGCACGGTCCCGGCCCGGCGCGGCTCCTCGGCGGTCCACGGGACCGGCCCGTCCAGCGCATAGTCGATCTTGAACGCGGCGGCGCCGTACCGGTAGCCCTCGTACGCGCGGCCCAGGCGGGCGATGCGGGCCAGGGCGGTCGGCGAGGTGTCGAAGACGTAGGCGCGGGCGGGCGGGAGGTCGTCGAGCCGTTTGACCTCGAAGCCGGTGTGGATCGTGCCGCCGAGGTCGCGCAGGTACCCGGCGAGGGCGTCGGACACCGACTGCGAGCCGCCGCGCGGCATCGGCCAGCCGTTCGCGTGCGCGGCCAGCGCGAAGACGAGGCCGACGGCGCTGGTGGCGATCCCGTCGAGCGGGGCGATGACGTGCGCCACCAGCCCGGCGAACAGAGCGCGGGCCCGCTCGTCGCGGAAGCGGCGCAGCAGCCAGGTGGAGGGGGGCAGCCCGGCGAGCCCGAAGCGGGCGAGGGTGACGGGGTCGCGGGGCAGCGCGGTGCCGGGCAGCGACATGAAGTCCCGGGCCAGGGTGTCCCACCTGCCGAGGAACGGCTCGACGAGGCGCCGGTACGCGCCGGCGTCCCGCGGCCCGAAGGACGCCGCCGTCTCGGCGACCGAGCGGGACAGGACCGCCGCCGTGCCGTCGTCGAAGGGGTGCGCCATGGGCAGCGGGGCGTGCAGCCACTCCAGCCCGTACCGCTTCAGCGGCATGGTCGCGAAGACCGGCGAGCCCGCGCCGAGCGGGTGCACCGCCGAGCACGGGTCGTGGCGGAAGCCGGGGAGCGTCAGCTCCTCGGTCCGCGCCCCGCCGCCGACCGTGTCCGCGGCTTCGAAGACGGCGACCGAGAAGCCCCGCCGGGCCAGTTCGACGGCGGCCGTCAGCCCGTTGGGCCCCGCCCCCACCACGACCGCATCGAGAATCGACGGCACTTGCGACTCCTTCGTCCGGCGGCGCCACCGCCCCCAGGATATTCCGGCTTGGTGGGGGCCTAGTGCTGTGGCCGGGAAGGTTTGCCGGGTCGCGGCGTCCGGTGCGGTGCATCGCAAGGCGGAGGACCGCGGCTTGTACTGGACGTACTTGCG
>NZ_JBHXNP010000113.1:0-28054 GCF_042719495.1 Streptomyces sp. NPDC058525 | reverse complement strand
CCCGTACGCCTACACGTGGGGCCGAACCAGCCCCGCCGGCGTTTGAGGCGCGGGGTCCGGGGCGGAGCCCCGATCTTTGGCGCCCACCCAGGCAACGGGGCGAGGGCCGAACCAGCCCCGCCGGCGTTTGAGGCGCGGGGTCCGGGGCGGAGCCCCGATCTTTGGCGGCAGGCCAGGCGACGGCGGGGGCAACCTCAAGCCTCGCCGGCGATTGAGGCGCGGGGCCGAGCCCCGGGCTTTGGCGGCTGCCTAGGCTACGGCGCGGGTTAGGGCTGTGGGGGGTGGTAATAGCCCGTCCAGCCCGGCGGGGGGCCCGGGTCCGGATCCCGGGGGGACCACAGGGCGGTGAGGGCCAGGTGGACCAGCACGGCGGCCATCGGCCAGACCAGCAGCGCCCCGTGCGCCAGCAACTGCAGCGGCGCATCGAACGGCACCCCCTTGCCCGCCTCGGCAGCAGCGGCGGCCAGATCCCCAGACGGCCCCAGCCACAGCCCGAACCGCCACCCCACCAGCGCGGCGAAGAGCGATCCCACGGCGAGCCCGATCACCAGCGGCACACCGCCGGCCCGGCGCCACAGGAAGGTGCCGACCGCGCTCAGCACGCCCAGCCCCGCCGACAGCAGGAAGAACGCGCCGTCGGCGCCGATCCGCGCCTCGCTCTCGGTGTTGCGCAGGAACACCGCCTCCCCGTTGGAGACGTACTGCACGCGCGGCGCCAGCCACACCCACAGCAGTCCGAGGAGCAGTCCCGCCACCCCGACGGCCAGGGCGACGGCGGCCCCGTCCCGGATGTCCCCGGGGGTGACGGCCGCGGCGGCGGCCGGCTGCTCGGGCGGGAGCGACGGCGGGTCGTAAGGAGACGGCGGGGTCACGGCTTCGGTCACCCCCACATCGTGCCAGGTCCCGAACGAGACGGACCGCCCGGCACCGGCGCGGCCAACGGCACGGCCACGGGCGCAGCCACGGGCGCGGCCACCGGCCCCGGCGTCAGCGGACCGACGCCCGCCGGTACGCCCACGTGGCGACGGCCAGCGACAGCACGCCCACCGCCCCGCACACGCCGAGGTCGACGGCGACGACCGCCCAGTCCGGATCCGGGGCGAAGGTCTGCGCGAAGGCCTCCACGCCGTACGTGGACGGCAGCAGGTCCCGCGCCCACACGATCACCTCCGGCATCCGCTCGGGCGGCAGCACCCCCAGCAGCAGCGCGGCCGACATGCCGAGCTGCCCGGCCAGCGTGGCCAGCTCCTGCCGCGGCGCCAGCAGCCCCAGCGCCGCGCCGAGCCCGGCCAGTGCCGCCCCGGCCAGCGGCACCACCGCGGCCAGGATCCACAGCCCGCTCATCGGCAGCCCGAACAGCACGCACCCGAACACGGCGGTGACCAGGGTCCCCGGCAGGGTGAAGGAGGCGTACGCGGCGGCAGCGCCCAGCACCACCGAGGCGGGCGGCACCGGCAGCGTGGCGTAGTGGTCGAGCCCGCCGCTCGCCCGCAGCTGCCCGAAGTACTGCGCGAGCAGGTTCAGCGCGACGAAGGCGACGACGAGGACGGAGGAGCCGGCCACGACGGCCCGGGCCTCCGAGCCCCCGTCCACCACCCCCCGCATCAGGATCATGATGCCGACGGACTGGAAGGTGGCCACGAACAGCAGCGGGATCCGCGCCACCCGCGCCCGGGACAGCTGCGCCCGGTACACGGCGGCCAGCGCCGGGAAGAACCCCGCCCTCGGAGCCAGCGGCGCGGCGGCCGGCTGTCCGACCCCGGCCTGCTCCGCGGCCGCCGGCACGGCGGCGGCGCCCGGCTCGGCGGCGCTCCGCCCCGCCACGGCGGCGGCGATCGGCGCGACAGTGCTCGCCGTACGGTCGCTCACGACTTCACCAGCCCCTTCGTCTTCCCGCCGAGTGCCAGGTACACGTCCTCCAGGCTCGGCGTGGCCAGTGTGAAGTCGTCGAGGGCGGCGAAGGCCGGCCCTCCGGTGACGGCGGCCACCGCTGCCCGTGCCTCGTCGGCCGGCAGCCGCAGCACCCAGCGCCGTCCGGACTCGGCGGCGAGCGCGCGCAGCGCCGCGACCTCGGGCACGTCCAGCGGGGCCGTCTCGCGCCACACCAGTTCCAGGCGGACCTCGCCCGAGACCATGGCCTTCAGGCCGGCCGGGGTGTCGCAGGCGATGACCTTGCCCTGGTCGATGACGGCGACCCGGTCGAGGACGGTCTCGGCCTCGATGACGTTGTGGGTGACGAGGACGACGGTGGCCCCGTGCCGCTCGCGCCGCCGGTCCACGGCCGACCACACGGCGCGCCGGGCGACGGGGTCCATGCCGGTGGTGGGTTCGTCGAGGACGAGCACCGGCCGCTCGCCCACCAGCGCGGCAGCGAAGCAGGCGAGGCGCCGCTGGCCGCCGGAGAGCTTCTTCAGGGGGCGCCCGGCGATCCCGGTCAGCCCGAGCTCCTCCAGTACGTCGTCCCGCGCGGCCCTGGCCGCCCGTACGTCGAGCCCGCGCAGCCGCCCGGTGGTCTCGGCGGCCAGCGACACGGTGAGCTCGTCCAGCGCGGTCGACTCCTGGCCCAGGTAGGCGAGCAGCCGCGAGGCCCGTTCGGGGTGGCGTACGAGGTCGTGGCCGAGCAGGGTCACGCTGCCGGAGTCGGGGCGCATCAGGCCGGTGAGCTGGCGGACCAGGGTGGACTTGCCGGCGCCGTTGGGGCCGAGCAGGCCGAAGATCTCGCCGCGCCGGACCTCGAGGCAGACGCCGTCGCTGGCACGGGTCTCGGGCAGGGCCGGGGCCCCGCGCCGGCCGCGTACGGCGGGATAGGTCTTGACCAGGTCACGCACCGCGCAGACGACGTCGGGGCCGGCTCCCGCGGCCGCCGCTGTGCCGTTCTGCTCTTGTGCTGTGCCCGTGCTCACGAGGGAGCAGCCTACGCGGCCCCGGCCCCTACTCGGCCCCCGGGGTCACCGGGGCGGTCGGGTTCAGGGGCGTGGTTCCCGGGGCCGCGGCGGGTACGGCGGCCACGTGTTCGGCGGCGGCCCGGACGTCGATCTCCCGCCAGAACCCGGCCCGGATGGCGTAGCGGTCGTGCTCGTCGATCTGGTCGTCCTTGTGCGCGAGCAGGCCGAACCGGGCGGCGTAGCGCAGCAGCTCCCCGTCGATCCGGTGCGGGATGCGCGGGTACATGGTGGCCAGCTTCTGCAGGTGCACGGTCTCCGGGAGGCGCTCCATCCAGCGCCGGGCGAACACCTGCCCTACCTCGAAGGGGTCGCCGCCGACGGTAGTGATGTCCTCCTCCCGGTCGGCCCAGCGCTGCTCGGCGCTGGTGAGCTGGGCGAGGGTGGGCAGGGAGGCGGTCTCGGCGGGTTCGCCGAGGGGTCCGGCGCGGTCGATCCAGCCCTTGTCGGAGGACCAGCGCAGGGCGCTGCCGGCCGGGGCGTGCCCGCCGTGCTGCCCGTTCGGCGGCGGGGCCTGCTGCCCGGGGGCGCGCAGGGAGCCGGCGAGGTCCTTGGGCGTGGGGACGGCCCTGGCTCCGCCGGTGGCGGGCGCGGGGACCGGGAGGCCGTCGCCGTCGTCGTCCCCGGTGGTGGCGGAGCTGTTGCGGGCAGCCTCGGCGAGCGCGGCCTCGGGCAGCGGGGCGGAGAGGATGGCGGCGATGTCGGGGCGCGGGGCGGGCGGCGGGGAGCACAGGCCGGTGAGGTCCTTGGCGCGGACGGCGCGGGTGATCCAGGCGCGGTCCAGGACGCGGCGTTCGTCGGCTTCGGCGACGAGGTCCTCGGACTGGTTGTAGTCCCCGTCGGCGGCCTGGACGGCCCACAGGTGGACGGCGACCCCGTGCTCCTTGGCGGACATCAGGCCGGGCAGCAGGTCTCCGTCGCCGGTCACCAGGACCACGTCGGAGCAGGCGCGGTTGCGGGCCAGCTCGGTGAGCTCGGCGTGCATGGCGGCGTCGACGCCCTTCTGCGCCCAGCGGCCGTCACTGCGGGTCAGGGCGCCCAGGCGGACGGTGACGCGGGGCATGACGCGCAGCCGCCGGTGCTCGGGCTGGGGCACCCGGTCGGGTGCTCCGTCGAACCAGTAGATGCGCAGCAGGGGCTGTTCGGTGTCGGCCTCGGCGCGCTCGCGCAGGCCCTGGATGAGGGCGGCGTGGTCGACGGTGATGCGGGAGCGGGAGGGCTCCCCTGCGAGGAGGCTCGCGGCGGCGCCCAGCAGATAGCCGGCGTCCACCAGGACGACGCAGCGGTCCACGCGTTCCACCCTCTTCCCTGGGGGTCCTCTGTGCGTTTCGTCGGGTGCCCCGAGTCTGCCCGACCTCAAGGGTGTTGACGGCCGGAACTCGATCATCGGCGTGGCGGATCTCACAAGGGGGCGGGGGGAGGGTCGCGACTACGCGCGGTAATGATCCAAAATGCGCGGTTTCTGGCGTTGTGTGAGTGTGAAGGCGGTCCTGGCCCCTAGACCCCATCACGGAGGCTCCACCATGGCCAAGAACAAGCAGCAGAAGCAGCCCAAGCAGCAGGCGCGCTCGTCCTCGCAGGACCCGTCGAGGAGCTCGACGGAATCCTCGCCCGAGTCCGCCTCGCAGGCGCCGAGTCCGATGGATCTGGCGCACAAGAGCAAGTCGAAGAAGTTCGGCCACAACTGACGCGGCCGCTTCGGATGACGTGAAGGGCCTGCCCGGCGGTGCCGGGCAGGCCCTTCACGTGTGGCCGGGCGGCGCTATCCGGCCAGGCAGGACGGGCCGAGCAGGACCTTGAGGTCGCCGAAGAGGGCGGGGTCGGGCTGGACCCGGTGCTTGTCCAGGCGCAGCACGGTGGTGGTGCGCGGCCCCTGGAGCTTGATCCGCACCTCGGTGTTGCCCTTGTGGTGGCGCAGGATCTCGCCGAGCCGGGTCACCATCGGCGGGGTGACCTTGACGGTGGGGATGGTGAGGACCACCGGGGCGTTGGTGCCGGCCGAGGTGAGGTCGGGGACCATCATCTCCATGGCGACCAGGCGGGGCACGTCCTCGCGCTTGTCGAGGCGGCCCTTGACGAAGACGACGGTGTCCTCGACCAGCTGGGTGGAGACGAGCTGGTAGGTCGCCGGGAAGAACATGCATTCGATGGAGCCGGCGAGGTCCTCGACGGTGGCGATGGCCCAGGCGTTGCCCTGCTTGGTCATCTTGCGCTGGAGGCCCGAGATGATGCCGCCGATGGTGACGACCGCGCCGTCGCCGTGCTCGCCGCCGGTGAGCTGGGAGATGCCGGCGTCGGTCTTGTCGGAGAGCACGTGCTCCAGGCCGAAGAGCGGGTGGTCGGAGACGTAGAGGCCGAGCATCTCGCGCTCCTGGGCGAGCAGGTAGGACTTCTCCCACTCGACGTCGGAGAACTCGACGTCGAGGCCGAAGCCGGGCTCGTCGCCCGCGCCCTCGTCGCCCATTCCGCCGAAGAGGTCGAACTGTCCCTCGGCCTCCTTGCGCTTCACCGCGACCACGTTGTCGATCATCGACTCGTGGTGGGCGACCAGGCCCTTGCGGGTGTGGCCCATCTCGTCGTAGGCGCCGGCCTTGATCAGCGACTCGACGGTCCGCTTGTTGCAGACCACGGCCTCGACCTTGTCCAGGAAGTCGGGGAAGGAGGAGAACTTGCCCTTGGCCTTCCTGGTCTTGATGATCGACTCGACGACGTTCTGGCCGACGTTGCGCACCGCGGTGAGGCCGAAGAGGATCACGTCGTCGCCCTGGGCGGCGAAGTTCGACTCCGACTCGTTCACGTTCGGCGGGAGCACCTTGATGCCCATGCGCCGGCACTCGTTCAGGTAGACGGCGGACTTGTCCTTGTCGTCCTTGACCGAGGTGAGCAGGCCCGCCATGTACTCGGCCGGGTAGTTCGCCTTGAGGTAGGCGGTCCAGTAGGTGACCAGGCCGTACGCGGAGGAGTGCGCCTTGTTGAAGGCGTAGCCGGCGAAGGGGACCAGCACGTCCCACAGCGCCTGGATGGCCTTGTCGCTGAAGCCGTTCTTCTTCGCGCCCTCCTGGAAGATGACGAAGTTCTTCGCCAGTTCCTCGGGCTTCTTCTTGCCCATCACGCGGCGCAGGATGTCGGCCTCGCCGAGCGAGTACCCGGCGACGATCTGGGCGGCCTTCTGCACCTGCTCCTGGTACACGATCAGGCCGTAGGTGATGTCGAGGACCTCCCTGAGGGGCTCCTCCAGCTCCGGGTGGATCGGAGTGATCTCCTGCTGCTTGTTCTTGCGCAGGGCGTAGTTGGTGTGCGAGTTCATGCCCATCGGGCCCGGCCGGTACAGGGCCGAGACGGCGGAGATGTCCTCGAAGTTGTCGGGCTTCATCAGGCGCAGCAGCGAGCGCATCGGCCCGCCGTCGAACTGGAACACGCCGAGGGTGTCACCGCGGCAGAGCAGCTCGTACGTCTTGGGGTCGTCCAGCGGGAGGGCGAGCAGGTCGAGGTCGATGCCCTTGTTGGCCTTCACCATCTTGACGGCGTCGTCCATGATGGTCAGGTTCCGCAGGCCCAGGAAGTCCATCTTGATCAGGCCGAGCGACTCGCACTGCGGGTAGTCCCACTGTGTGATGGTGACGCCGTCGGTGTGCCGCACCCAGACCGGGGCGTGGTCGACGATGGGCTCGCTGGACATGATCACGCCGGCCGCGTGCACACCCATCTGGCGGACCAGGCCCTCCACACCCCGGGCGGTGTCGATGACCTTCTTCACGTCGGGCTCGTTCTCGTACATCGACCGGATCTCGCCCGCCTCGCTGTAGCGCGGGTGCGAGGGGTCGGTGATGCCGTTGAGGTCGATGCCCTTGCCGAGGACGTCGGCGGGCATCGCCTTGGTGAGGCGGTCGCCCATGGCGTACGGGTAGCCCAGGACGCGCGCGGAGTCCTTGATGGCGTTCTTCGCCTTGATCTTTCCGTACGTGCCGATCATGGCGACCTTGTCCTCGCCGTACTTCTCGGTCACGTACCGGATCACCTCGACGCGCCTGCGCTCGTCGAAGTCGATGTCGACGTCGGGCATGGAGACGCGCTCGGGGTTCAGGAACCGCTCGAAGATCAGGCCGTGCTCGATCGGGTCGAGGTCGGTGATGCCCATGGCGTACGCGACGATCGAACCGGCGGCGGAGCCTCGGCCGGGGCCCACCGCGATGCCGTTGTTCTTCGCCCACATGATGAAGTCGGCGACGACGAGGAAGTAGCCCGGGAACCCCATCTGGATGATGACGTCGAGCTCGTAGTCGGCCTGCTTCTGGCGGTCCTCGGGGACGCCTCCGGGGTAGCGGCGGTTCATGCCGCGCCGCACTTCCTCCTTGAACCAGGTGATCTCGGTGTAGCCCTCTTCGGGGATCTCGAACTTCGGCATGAGGTTCTTGGCCTCGAACATGCCGGTCGTGTCGATCTGCTCCGCGACGAGGAGGGTGTTGGCGCAGCCCTCCTGCCAGGCGTCCGAGGAGTCGATGGCGTACATCTCGTCCGTGGACTTCAGGTAGTAGCCGGTGCCGTCGAAGCGGAAGCGGTCCGGGTCCGAGAGGTTCTTGCCGGTCTGGATGCACAGCAGGGCGTCGTGGGCGCCGGCCTCGTGCGCGTAGGTGTAGTGCGAGTCGTTCGTGACCAGCGGCGGGATGCCGAGCTTCTTGCCGATCTCCAGCAGCCCGTCGCGGACCCGGCGCTCGATCTCGATGCCGTGGTCCATCAGCTCCAGGAAGTAGCGGCCCTTGCCGAAGATGTCCTGATATTCGGAGGCGGCCTTGAGGGCCTCGTCGAACTGGCCGAGGCGCAGCCGGGTCTGGACCTCGCCGGAGGGGCAGCCGGTGGAGGCGATCAGCCCCTCGGACCACTGGCTGATGGTCTCCTTGTCCATGCGCGGCCACTTCGTGAGCCAGCCCTCGGCGTACGCGTCGGAGGACAGCCGGAAGAGGTTGTGCAGGCCGGTGGCGTCCGCCGCCCAGATCGTCTTGTGGGTGTAGCCGCCGGAACCGGAGACGTCGTCGCGCTTCTGGTGCGGCTGGCCCCACTGGATGCGCCGCTTGTTGCGCCGGGACTCCGGGGCGACGTACGCCTCGATGCCGATGATCGGGGTGACCCCGGCCTTCTTCGCGCTGTGGAAGAAGTCATACGCGCCGTGCAGGTTGCCGTGGTCGGACATGGCGATGTGCGTCATGCCCATCTCGTTGCACGCGTTGAACATGTCCTTCAGCCGCGCGGCACCGTCCAGCAGCGAGTACTGGGTGTGGACGTGCAGGTGCGTGAACGGCGGCTTGGTCACGGTGGGGGTCTCCTGAAGATCACTGTGGCGCGTAGCGCTTCGATGAGGGGCGGTGGCCGGGTGACGGGTGGGCGGGAGAGAGTGGCGGCAGCTACGAATCCTACGTCTCCGGACTGACACATCCGGGGCACTGCCGGGTACCTTCGTGCGTTGCAAAGCCAAGGACACCTGTCCGAAAAACGCGATCCCCCAGATCCACCCCGCACCACCAGGAGGCATCCGCCATGGCGGTACCCGAGACGACCGACGAGCAGCGCGCCGAGCAGATACTCGACGTGTTCGACACCGCCTTCGGTGAGCTCCTCGCCGCCGACCCCGCTGCCTTCCAGGTCAAGTTCCGGAAGATGGCCGCGTCGGCCTTCGCCTTCTACCGGGGGACGGCCTGCCTCTTCTACGCGGACCTGGAGCGGGACCGGCACGGCGGCCCGTACCTGGACGAGCGGACCGGCCGGGTGTGGATCCACGGCGATCTGCACGCGGAGAACTTCGGCACGTACATGGACTCCAACGGCCGGCTGATCTTCAACGTCAACGACTTCGACGAGGCCTACGTCGGCCCCTTCACCTGGGACCTGAAGCGGTTCGCCGCGTCCGTGGCCCTGATCGGCTACACCAAGGCGCTCAGCGACGACCAGATCAGCGAGCTGGTGCGGGTCTACGCGGCCGCCTACCGGGAGCGGATCCACGCCCTCGCCACCGGGGCCAAGAATGACGAGGTGCCCTCCTTCACCCTGGACACCGCCGAGGGCCCGCTGCTCGGCGCGCTGCGCGCCGCCCGTTCCCGCACCCGCTTCTCGCTGCTGGACTCGATGACGGAGATCCGCGACTTCGAGCGCCGCTTCGCGCCGGGCCCCGGCACCATCGAGCTGGACGCGGCCACCCGCTACAAGGTGCTGGCCGCGTTCGACGGGTACCTGGAGACGCTGCCCGACGAGTCCCTGGTCCGGCCCGACTCCTACCGGGTCAAGGACGTGGTGGGCCGCCGGGGCGTCGGGATCGGCTCGGCCGGCCTGCCCTCGTACAACATCCTGCTGGAGGGGCACAGCGACGCCCTGGAGAACGACGTCGTGATCTACCTCAAGCAGGCGCAGACCCCGGCGGTCTCCCGGCACATCACGGACCGGTCCGTGCGGGACTACTTCCGGCACGAGGGGCACCGCACGGTGATCTCCCAGCGCGCCCTGCAGGCCCACGCCGACCCGTGGCTGGGCTGGACGGAGCTGGACGGCTCCGGGCAGCTGGTGGCGGAGGTCTCCCCGTACGCGGTGGACCTGGACTGGTCGGACCTGGACGACCCGGAGGAGATCGCGGCCGTCGTCGCGGACCTTGGCCGGGCCACGGCGACCATGCACGGCGCGGCGGACGCGGCCGAGAGCGGCCAGACCCTGGTCCCGTTCTCGACCGAGCGGGCCATCGACGCGGCCATCGCCGCGGACGAGGAGGGCTTCGCGGGGCTGCTGGTGGACTTCGCCCACGCCTACGGGGCCCGGGCCCGCGCCGACCACCAGATCTTCGTGGACCTGTTCCGCAACGGCCGGCTCGCCCCTCCCCCGGCCGGCGCCGGGACCGGCCCCCGGTAGGACGGCGGGAACGGGACCTGCGGGACGGCCGCACAGGGACACATGGCACACTCGCGGCGATGGACATATCAGGGGTGAGACTCAGGGGGCTGCGGGCCGCGCTGTTCAGCGCGCTCGTCGTGCTGCTCTCCGCGGGCTCGCACGTCCTGATGTCCCAGGTGCCGCTGCCGCCCGTGCTGGTGGGCGGGGCCTTCGCCGCCGTGTTCACGCTCTCGTACGCGCTGGCCGGGCGCGAGCGGGGCTTCGGCTCGATCGCCGGGCTGCTCGTCCCGCTGGAGCTGGCCGCCGACACCGTCTTCACCGCCGGCCAGCACGTCTGCTACGGCCCCGCGGGCGGCCCGGTCTCGGGCCCGCTGCGCGCCCTGGGCCTGGAGGAGCTGTGCGGCGGCCCCGCGGTGGGCGGGCCGCTCGCCGAGGTGGCCGGGCCCGTCGGCGATCCGGCGGCGCTGCTGTCCTCGCCCGGGCCCTGGGCGCCCTGGCTGCTGCTCGGCGCCCACGTCTCGGTCGGGCTGCTCGCCGCCGGATGGCTCCGCCACGGCGAGCAGGCCCTGGGCCGGCTGCTGCGGGCGGTGGCCGCCCTCGCGTTCCGGCCGCTGCTGCTGGCGGGGGCCCCTGCGGCGGCCGCGGGTCCCGCGGAGCGGATGCCGCGGCCGGTGTCCCCGGGCACGGGGGCCCGTACGCGCTTCCCCGCACACTCCGTGGGACGACGGGGACCTCCCGTGCTCGGCGCGCTCGCAAGCGCCTGACGCACGTACGGCACCCCCATCACGTCACACCCACGGAGATCACGATGAGTTCACGCAACAGCCAGGCCAACAAGGCTGCCGCCCGCGAGCGGCTGCGCGCCGAGCGCGCCGCGCAGGCGAAGAAGGACAAGGTCCGCCGCCAGGTGATCGTCGCCGGCGCGGTCGTGGCCGCGCTGGCCCTGGCCGGCGGTGTCGGCTACGGGATCATGCAGGCCAACCAGCCGGGCCACTGGGACAAGGCCGCCAAGGCCGAGCTGGTCAAGCCGAAGAACACCGAGGGCGAGGACGGCACCACGGTCGTCATCGGCAAGGCCGAGGCGAAGAAGACCCTGGAGCTCTACGAGGACTCGCGCTGCCCCGCCTGCGCCCAGTTCGAGCAGGCCGCGGGCGAGCAGCTCAAGAAGGACGTCGACGCCGGCAAGTACAAGATCCAGTACTTCGGTGCGACCTTCATCGACAACATGGCCAAGGGCGAGGGCTCGAAGAAGGCGCTGAGCGCGCTCGGCGCGGCGCTGAACGTCAGCCCGGAGGCCTTCCTCGAGTTCAAGAACGCGCTCTACTCGAAGGAGCTGCACCCCGAGGAGACCGTCGACAGCTTCGCCAAGGACGACTACCTGCTGAAGGTCGCCGACACGGTCCCGGCCCTCAAGGGCAACGCCGAGTTCAAGAAGGCCGTCGAGGACGGCACCTTCGACCGGTGGGCGCTGGAGATGTCCAAGGTCTTCGACGCCTCCGGGGTGAAGGGCACGCCCACCCTGAAGATGGACGGCAAGAAGATCGAGACCCCGCAGACGGCGGAGGCCTTCACGGCCGCGATCGACAAGGCGCTGCAGGGCTGACCCCCGGCCGTTCCGGAGGCCGATTTCCGGACAAGCCAGTCCCAACGGGCGGGCGGACTCCCAGAGTTCGCCCGCCTGTTGCATGTCCGGTGCTGTTCTGGTGACCATACCCGCCAGTAATCTGATTGTCCGTGACCAGTCATCTCTCTTCCCCCGCGACCGCGGCGAACCCCCGCCGTCGCACGGTCGTCCTCGCCGCCGCGGCCACGGCCGCCCTGGCCCCCCTCACCTCGCTGGGTGCCTCCGCCGCCCATGCCGCCGGGAACGCGCCGGCCTTCCTGCACGGCGTCGCCTCCGGCGACCCGCTGCCCGACGGGATCCTGCTGTGGACCCGCGTCACCCCCACCGCCGAGGCCGTGCCCGGCTCCGGCCTCGGCCCGGCCGTCCAGGTCGGCTGGGAGGTGGCCGCGGACAAGGACTTCGCCGGTGTCGTCGCGAGCGGCACCGCCACGGCGAGCGCCGCCACCGACCACACGGTCAAGGTGGACGTGCGCGGACTGCGGCCGCAGACCCCGTACTGGTACCGGTTCACGACCGGCGGGGCGGTCTCGCCCGCGGGGCGCACCCGGACCACCCCCGGCCACGACGTGACCACCTCCGGGGTCCGCTTCGGCGTGGTGTCGTGCGCCAACTGGGAGTCCGGCTACTTCTCCGCCTACCGGCACCTGGCCGCCCGCGCCGACCTCGACGCGGTCCTGCACCTCGGCGACTACATCTACGAGTACCAGTCCGGCGGGTACCCGGAGGCCAAGTACTCCGTCCGCGCGCACGAGCCGAAGCACGAGATCGTCTCACTGGCCGACTACCGCACCCGGCACGGCAGATACAAGACGGACGCCGACCTCCAGGCCCTGCACCAGGCGCACCCGGTCATCGCCATCTGGGACGACCACGAGATCGCCAACGACTCCTGGTCGGGCGGCGCCGAGAACCACACGCCCGGCGCCGAGGGCGACTGGGCGGCCCGCGCGGCCGCCGCCAAGCAGGCGTACTTCGAGTGGATGCCCGTCCGCGCCTCCGTCGCGGGCACCGTCTACCGGCGGCTGCGCTTCGGCACCCTCGCCGACCTGCACCTGCTCGACCTGCGCTCCTTCCGCTCCCAGCAGGCCAAGGTCGGCAGCGGTTCGGTGGACGACCCCGAGCGCACCATCACCGGGCGCGCCCAGCTGGACTGGCTGAAGTCGGGCCTCGCGGGCTCCACCGCGACCTGGAAGCTGGTCGGCACCTCGGTGATGATCTCGCCGGTGGCCTTCGGATCGCTCCCCGCGCACCTGCTGGGGCCGCTCGCCAAGCTGCTCGGCCTGCCCGAGGGCGGCATAGCGGTCAACGTGGACCAGTGGGACGGCTACACGGACGACCGGAAGGAACTCCTGCGCCACCTCAAGAACCGGGGCGTCAAGAACACGGTGTTCCTGACCGGCGACATCCACATGGCGTGGGCGAACGAGGTCCCGGTGAACATGGCCACCTACCCCGGATCGGGCACGGCGGCGACCGAGTTCGTGGTCACCTCGGTGACCTCGGACAACCTGGACGACATCCTGCACGTGCCGGCCGACACCGCCTCGCTGGTCGCCGAGTCGGCCGTCAAGGCCGCTAACTGGCACGTGAAGTGGCTGGACATGGACGCGCACGGCTACGGCGTGCTCGACGTGACGGCGGAGCGCTCGCAGATGGACTACTACGTGGTGTCCGACAAGCGGCGGCAGGACGCCACGGCCGCCTGGTCCCGCTCGTACCGGACCCTGAACGGCACGCAGAAGGTGGAGCGGTCCTACCAGCCGAGCCGCTGACCCACCGTCACATCTCCTGCCATGGAGGGCCCCTGGCGCACACCGGGGGCCCTCCGTGCGTCTGGCGGGCAGCCGGCCGGCGTACCTGCCGGGCCCGGTCGGCTCGCGGCGGTCGCCGGCGCGGCCGGCCCTTACAGCGTGTCGAGGAACCCGACCGCGACCTTCCAGGCCTGCTCGGCCGCCTCGGCGTCGTAGTCGTCCAGGCCCGGGTCGGTGAACAGGTGCCCGGCGCCCGGGTAGCCGTGGACCTCCACGTCGGCCCCGGCCCGCTGCATCCGCAGGTACCAGGCCGTCAGCCAGTCGTGCGACTCGAAGGGGTCCGGGTCCGCCACGTGCAGCTGCACGGGCAGCCCGTCCACCGAGGCCTCGTCGTCCAGGTCCGCCGTGCCGTGCAGGAGCAGCAGCCCGCGCGCCTTGTCGTCGGCCAGCGCCAGGTGCTGCGCGAGGGAACCGCCGAAGGAGAACCCGGCGTAGACCAGACCCTGGTCGGAGTAAGGGGCGGAGGCCAGCACCGCGCGCTTGAGCAGCTCGTCACGGCCGATCTCGTCCCGGTGGGCCATGCCCTCCTCGACGGTGTCGAAGGTGCGGCCCTCGAAGAGATCCGGCACGTGCACCTCGTGCCCGGCCGCGCGGAGCCGGTCGGCCGCCTCCCGCACCGCGGGCCGCAGCCCGTACGTCGAATGGAACAGCATGATGTTCATACCCACCATCGTGCCAGTTTCCGGTGACCGCTTCCGGTTACGTTCATACGCATGGAGATGGACACCGTCCTGCGCCCCGCCCTGTTCATCGGCGGCACGCTGGTCGTCACCCTGATCGCCGGCCGGGTGCTGGACCTGCTGCTGCGCCGGGCCGACGCCCGGCATCCCGAAACCCCCTTGTGGGGCCTGCTGCGCCGCTGCCGCGTGCCCTTCCAGCTGGTGCTCGGCACGTCGCTGCTGCGCGGCTCCTACCGCCAGGCGGGCATCCTCCCCGACCACCCCGTGGGCGTCGGCCGCTTCCTCACCCTGGTGCTGATCGCCTCCACGGCCTGGCTGGCGGTGCGGATCGCGACGGCCGCCGTCGACTCCACCTACGCGCGCTACGCCGCCGTGACCGAGGACGACGCCCGGGTCCGCCGGGTCCGCACCCAGGTCACGCTGATCCAGCGGGTGGTGACCGCGGTGGTGGTCGTGGTCGCCGTGGCGGCCATGCTCCTGACGTTCCCGCCGATGCGTACGGTCGGCGCCTCGATGCTGGCCTCCGCGGGCGTGCTCGGCATCGTGGCGGGCATCGCCGCCCAGTCCTCGCTGAGCAACCTGTTCGCCGGCCTCCAGATCGCCTTCGGCGACACCGTGCGCATCGGCGACACGGTCGTGGTCGACAAGGAGTGGGGAAGGGTCGAGGAGATCACGCTCACCTTCCTGACCGTCCGCACCTGGGACGAGCGCCGCATCACCATGCCGGTCTCGTACTTCACGAGCAAGCCGTACGAGAACTGGTCGCGGGGCGGCGCGCAGATGACCGGCACGGTCTTCTGGCACCTGGACCACAGCGCCCCCGTCGAGCTGATGCGGGACCAGCTCCAGCACATCCTGAAGGACATCCCGGAGTGGGACGGCCGCGGCGCGAGCCTGGTGGTGACCGACACCACCCCGCACACCGTGCAGATCCGGGCAGTGGTCACGGCCAAGGACGCGGACGACGTCTGGACGGTGCGCTGCGCGGTCCGCGAACGCCTGATCACCTGGCTCCTCGCCCACCACCCCTACGCCCTGCCGCGCATCGCCACCTCCGAAGCCGCCCCCCGCCCCGGAGCCTGACGCCGCGGCGGACGGCCCGGCCGGGTCTCAGAACGTCAGCCGGAACAGCGCGCCCCCGCCCGGCGCTGCCTCCGCCACCAGCTCGGCGCCATGGGCCCGCGCGATCTGCCGGGCCATGGCCAGCCCCAGCCCCGACCCCGGCAGGGCCCGCGCGGCATCGGCCCGGTAGAACCGGTCGAAGACGTACGGCAGGTCCTCGGCCGAGATCCCCGGCCCGTGGTCGCGGACCGTCAGCTCCGGACCCGACGGCAGGACCGCCAGCTCCACCTCCACCGGCATCCCGGCGGGGCTGAACTTCGCCGCGTTGTCCAGCAGGTTCCCCAGCAGCCGGCTCAGCCGCGCAGGCACCCCGGGCACCACCACCCCCCGGTCCGGCACCCGCACCCGGACCGGCACCCCCGGCCAGTGCGCCCGCGCCGCCTCGGCCCCGTGCTCCACGATCGAGTCCAGCCGGACCTGCTCCACCAGCGGCTGCGGCTCCTCGTCCCGCGCCAGCTCGATCAGGTCGTTCACCAGCCCCGTCACCTCGCGCAGCTGCCGCCCCAGCGCGGCCGACGCCCGCTCCCGCTGCTCCGGCGTGAGCCGCTCCGCCCGCCCCAGCAGCTCCGCGTTGGTCCGCAGCGCCGTCAGCGGGGTCCGCAGCTCGTGCGAGGCGTCCGCGACCAGCCTGCGCTGGGCGGTGACCGACTGCTCCAGCTCCCCCAGCATGGTGTTGAAGCTCCCGGCGAGCCGGGTGATCTCGTCCTCCCGCCCGGGCGGCCCCGGCGGGAGCTCGATGCGGTGGCGCGGGTCCCGGGTGGCGGCGATCCGCTCGGCCGTCGCCGTCAGCCGGGTGACCGGGGCCAGGCCCGTCCGGGACACCCAGTAGCCGAGGACGGCCGCGAGCAGCACCCCGGCCGCCGCCGTCAGGACGAGCAGGCGCGCGGCCCGCTCGATGCCGGCCTCGACGGTGTCGGCCCGCAGGGCGACCTGGATGGCCCGCCCCTTCTCGTAGTCGGTCGTCAGCATCCGGGCGGGATGTCCGGCCAGCGTGATGTTGGTGAAGAACCCCCTGCGGCTGCCCCCGGCGACCTCCCTCGTGGCCGGCGTCACGGGCAGCAGCCACGGCGTGCGGGGATCGCGGGCCGGGTCGGCCGGCACCACCTGCGCACAGGCGGGCGCGGCCAGGAAGCGGCACTCCCCGGCCAGCGTCCCCGGCGCGGCTCCCGGTTCGCGCTGCGCGGCGAGCCCGGCGGACTGCACGAGGGTGAGGTCGAGCTGCCGGTACAGCGCGGACCGTACGACGAGGAACGCCGCCGCGCACACCCCCACCGCCACCAGGGCCACGGCGGCCGTGACGGCCAGCGCCAGCCGGGTCCGCAGCGGCCGCCGCCTGCGCCAGGCCGCTCCGAGCCTGCGCCGGCCGGCTCCCCTCACGCCGCGTCCAGCCGGTAGCCGACCCCGTGCACCGTGTGGACCAGCCGGGGCTCGCCCGCCGCCTCCAGCTTCCGGCGCAGGTAGCCGACGTACACCGCCAGGGAGTTGGAGTCCGGCCCGAAGTCCCGGCCCCACACCAGCTCAAGGATCAGCTCGCGCGGGAGCACCTGGCCGGGGTGGCGCAGGAGCAGCTCCAGCAGCGCGGCCTCGGTGCGGCTGAACTCCAGCGGCCGCCCGCCGCGCCGCCCGGTCCGGGTCGCCGGGTCCAGGACGAGGTCGGCGAAGGCGAGCGGCGCGGCGTCCGGGGGTTCGGGGGCGGCCCGCCGCAGCAGCGCCCGTACCCGCGCGACCAGCTCGTCCAGGGCGAACGGTTTGACGAGGTAGTCGTCGGCCCCGGCCTCCAGCCCGTCCACCCGCTCGCTGACGGAGGACAGCGCGGTGAGTACGAGGACGGGCGTACGGTCGCCCAGCGCGCGCAGCTGCCGGCACACGCCGAGCCCGTCGAGCACCGGCATCATCACGTCGAGCACGACCGCGTCGGGCTCCCAGGCCGCCACCTCCGAGAGCGCCGCCAGCCCGTCCGCGGCGCCCCGCACCTCGTACCCCTCGACGGCCAGCCCGTCCTCGACGGCGGCCCGTACCTCGGGCTCGTCGTCGACCACCAGAATCCGATGCCTGTGCAAGGTGCTCATGGGCAAAGCCTGCCAAAGCCCTCGATGTGAACCTCTTAGAACCTTCTTAGGGCGCACCGGGAGTGTGCGGCCATGACCACTCGAAGCACTCGACACACACCCGCGGCCCTCTCCGTCGTGATCGGTGCGGGCGGCACCGGCGGGCACATCTATCCGGGGCTCGCCCTCGCCGAGGCGCTGCGCGCGGCCGTCCCCGGCGCCGTGGTCTCGTTCATCGGGACCGAGCGGGGCCTGGAGACCGAGCTGATCCCGGGTGCCGGCTACCGCCTGCACACCGTCGACATGATCCCCTTCGACCCGGCGCTGGGCGCGAAGCGCTACCTGCTGCCCGCGGCGCTGCTGCGGTCGGCGCACCAGGCCCGGTCGGTGATCCGGGCGCAGGGCGCGCACGTGGCCGTCGGCATGGGCGGCTACCCCAGTGCGCCCGCCGTGCTCGGGGCGCGGCTGGCCGGGCTGCCCGCCGTGATCCACGAGTCCAACGCGGTGCCGGGCCGGGCCAACCAGTTCGCCGCCCGGCTCACTGCGCACGTCGCGGTGGCCTTCGACCGCAGCCGGGGCCACCTGGCGGGCGGGGAGCGGGCGCTGACGACCGGAATGCCGATCTCCGCCGCCCTGTCCGGGCTCGCGGAGCTCTCCGTACCGGACCGGGCGGCGCTGCGCGCCGAGGCCCGGCGGGCCCTGGACGTACCCGAGGGGCGCCGCCTGGTCGTCTTCAACGGCGGCAGCCTGGGCGCGGTCCGCCTGACCCGGGCCGCCGCCGCGCTGGCCGAGCTGTGGCAGCACCGGGACGACGTACAGCTGCTGGTCAAGACGGGTCCGGCGGCGCTGGCGGACACCGTCGCCGAGCTCACGGCGTCCGGCGGGCAGCGCATCGCGCGGGCCCTGCCGTACCTGGACCGGATGGACCTCGTGTACGCGGCCGCCGACCTGGTGGTGTGCCGGGCCGGTTCGGCGACCGTCGCGGAGCTGGCGGCGACCGGGGTCCCGGCCGTGCTCGTCCCCTACCCCTACGCCCCGGGCGACCACCAGACCCACAACGCCCGGGTGCTGTCCGACGCGGGCGCCGGACTGCTGCTGCCCGATGCCGAGACCACCGCCGAACGGCTCGCCGCGCTCATCGGCCCGCTGCTGGCCGATCCGGCCCGGCTGGCCTCGATGGCCGGCGCCGCCGACCCCGGCCCGCACGCGCGGGCCGCCGAACTGCTGGCCGCCGAGGTCCTGCGCGTGGCCGGCTTCCCCCTCCCCCTCCCCACCCTGGAGCGCGTATGAACAACTGGACCGACCGCACCGTCCTCGTCACCGGAGCCGAGGGCTTCATCGGCTCGACGCTGGTGGACCTGCTGGTGGCCCGGGGCGCACGGGTCCGTGCCTTCGTGCACTACAAGCCGTACGCGGAGAAGGGCCACCTGGCCCGCTACCTCGCCGACCCGGACGGCCCGGTGGAGATGTGGGCCGGCGACATCCGCGACGCGGGCCGAGTCAGCGACGCGGTGGCCGGCTGCGACACCGTCTTCCACCTGGCGGCGCTGATCGGCATCCCGTACAGCTACGCCTCGCCGGGCGCGTACGTGCAGACGAACGTGACGGGCACCGAGAACGTCGCGGAGGCCTGCCGCCGCCACCGCGTCCGCCGCCTCGTGCACACCTCCACCAGCGAGGTCTACGGCACGGCGCTCACCGCGCCCATCTCCGAGAGCCACCCGCTCCAGCCGCAGTCCCCGTACTCGGCGTCGAAGATCGGCGCGGACATGATGGCGCTCTCCTTCCACCACGCCTTCGAGCTGCCGGTGACGGTGGTGCGCCCCTTCAACACGTACGGGCCGCGCCAGTCGGCGCGCGCGGTGATCCCCACGATCCTGGCCCAGCTGCACGCGGGCTCCCGGGAGATCCGCCTGGGCTCCCTCACCCCGACCCGGGACTTCACGTACGTGACGGACACCGCCGCGGGATTCCTGGCGGTGGCGGAGAGCGACCGGGCGCTGGGCGAGGTGGTCAACCTCGGCACCGGCGAGGAGATCTCCATCGGCGACCTGGCGCAGGCGCTGATCACCGCCTCGGGCCGGGACGCGGAGGTCGTCGTGGACCCGTCCCGGCTGCGCCCCTCGGGCAGCGAGGTCCACCGGCTGCTGTCGGACAACTCCCGTGCCCGCGACTGGGCGGGCTGGAAGCCGGAGGTCTCCCTCGCCGAGGGGCTGCGCCGCACCTCGGACTGGATCGCGGCGAACCTCGCGCTCTTCGCACCGGACCGCTACCAGGTCTAGGCCGTCCCCCGCGGACTAGCTCCGCAGGCTCCGTACGTCCAGGTACCGCAGCACCCGGTCCACGATCTCCGGATCGGCGCCGGGTTCGCTGCGTGCGGAGAGCACCTCGTGGCGGGCGGCCGACATCATCTCGCGCTGGATCCGCTGGATGTCCCGGATCCGCGCCACCCGCTGCGCGTAGGCCTCCCGCCGCTCCTCGTCCACCATGTCGGGGCTGATCCGGGCCCCCACGTCGTACGCGCGCCGGTACAGCGTCTCCACCAGGTCCTCGGGGAGGTCCTCCACCTCCTCGATCTCCTTCAGCCGCCGCTTCGCGGCCTTCGCCGCGCGGATCGCCAGCTGCCGTTCGGTCTCCTTCTCCGCGTCCGAGTCGGCCTCCACCCCGAGCCTGCGCACGAGCCACGGCAGGGTCAGCCCCTGCAGGACCAGCGTCGCCATGATCACGGCAAAGGCGATGAAGACGATCTCGTCCCGCGCCGGGAACGGGTCGCCCGCGTCCGTGCGCAAGGGGATCGCGATGGCCAGGGCCACGGAGGCCACGCCCCGCATCCCGGCCCACCACATGATCACGCTCTCCCGCCAGCTCAGCGGGATCTCCTCGTCGTAGTCGCGCCGCTTGTGCAGCTTCTTGGCGAGCCAGCCGGCCGGCAGCAGCCAGATCAGCCGTACGCCGACCACCACCCCGATCACGGCCCCCGCCCATCCGGCCATCTCCCACTCGCGCCCCTGCGCCGTGCCGAACACGTTGTGCAGCTCCAGGCCGATCAGCCCGAACGCCACCCCCGTGACCAGCGTGTCGACGACCTCCCAGAAGGTGTGCCCGGCGAGCCGCCCCAGCACGTCGTCTGCGTCGTTCGCGTACTCGGCCAGGAAGAGCGCGGTCGTCAGCACGGCCAGCACGCCCGAGCCCTGCATCTCCTCGGCCGCCACGTACGCGACGAACGGCACGAGCAGCGTCAGCCCGATCTGCAGCGTGGCGTCGCCCAGCAGCCCCATCAGCCGGTGGGCGGCCCAGCCGAGGGCGAGCCCGACGGCCACGGCGACGACCGCGGACAGCACGAACTCGCCGAGCGCGTCCGGCCAGGAGAAGCTCCCGCTGACGGCGGCGGCGACGGCCACGTGGTACAGCACGATCGCCGTCACGTCGTTGAAGAGCCCCTCGCCCTCCAGGATCGACACCATGCGCCGGGGCAGCCCGAGCGATCCGGCCACGGCGGTGGCGGCGACGGGGTCGGGCGGGGCGACGAGCGCGCCGAGCGCGACGGCGGCGGCGAGGGGCAGCCCGGGCACGACGGCGTGCGCGGTCGCGGCGACGGCCGCGGTCGTGACGAAGACCAGCGCCACGGCGAGCAGCAGGATCGGCCGGAAGTTGGCCGCGAACTGCCGCCAGGAGGTCCGCTGCACGGAGGCGTACAGCAGCGGCGGCAGCACCAGCGGCAGGATGTACTCGGGCGGGATGTCGACGTCGGGCACGGCGGGCACCCAGGCGAGGGCGGCTCCGCCGATGGTCATGAGCACGGGCGCGGGCAGTCCGAGCCGGTCCCCGAGCGGCACCGTGACCACGGCCCCGAGCAGCAGCACGAACAGCAGAGCAAGCTGATCCACTCCCCCACCTTCGCAGCCCGGCAGCGCCGACGTGAGAAGGCGCGGGCGCGGCCCGGGGCTACGGCAGGGGGCGCCGCATCGGGCGGTGGGGGATGCCCGCGTCCTGGAATTCCGGGCCGTACGCCACGTATCCCAACCGCTCGTAGAAGCCGACCGCGTGCGTCTGCGCGCCCAGGTCCACGGCCGTCAGCCCCAGCCGGACCGCTTCCGCCTCGATCGCGCGGACGAGCGCGACGCCGACGCCCAGCCCGCGCGCGGTCTTGCGCACGGCCAGCCGTCCCAGCGAGCCGACCGCCGGGTCGCCCGTCTTGGCCCGGGCCGCGGGCCCGTGCAGCAGCCGGCCGGTGCCCAGTGCCTCCCCGTCCGCCGCCACGGCCAGTACGTGCACCGCGTCCGCGTCGTACGCGTCGTACTCGACCGACTCCGGTACGGACTGCTCGACCACGAACACCTCGGTCCGCACCTCGAGGCACGCCGCCCTGTCGGCCTCGTCCGAGGCCACCCGGACCGTGAAGCCGGCGTCCGTCACTCGCTCTCGGCCCGGATCACGTCCAGCGCGTGCTGGAGGTCCGCCGGGTAGGTGCTCTCGAACTCCACCCACTGGCCGTCCGACGGGTGCTCGAAGCCCAGCCGCACCGCGTGCAGCCACTGCCGGGTCAGTCCCAGCCGCTTCGCGACCGTCGGGTCGGCGCCGTACGTCAGGTCGCCCACGCAGGGGTGCCGGTGCGCGGACATGTGCACGCGGATCTGGTGCGTGCGCCCGGTCTCCAGCTTGATGTCCAGCAGCGACGCGGCCCGGAAGGCCTCGATCAGGTCGTAGTGCGTGACCGACGCCTTGCCGTCCTGGACCACGGCCCACTTGTAGTCGGCGCTGGGATGCCGGCCGATCGGCGCGTCGATCGTGCCGCTCATCGGGTCCGGGTGGCCCTGCACCAGCGCGTGGTAGCGCTTGTCCACGACCCGCTCGCGGAACTGGTTCTTCAGCGAGGTGTACGCCCGCTCCGACTTGGCGACGGCCATCAGGCCGGACGTGCCGACGTCGAGGCGGTGCACGATGCCCTGGCGCTCGGACGCGCCGGAGGTCGAGATCCGGTAGCCGGCGGCGGCGAGGCCGCCGATGACGGTGGTGCCGGTCCAGCCGGGGCTCGGGTGCGCGGCGACGCCCACCGGCTTCATGATGACGACGATGTCGTCGTCGTCATGGACGATCTCCATGCCCGGGACGGGCTCGGCGACGACCTCGACCGGCCGCGGCGGCGCGGGCATCTCGACTTCGAGCCAGGCGCCACCGTGCACGCGCTCGGACTTCCCGACGACACTGCCGTCGACCGACACCTTCCCCGCGGCCGCGAGTTCGGCCGCCTTCGTCCGGGAAAATCCGAACATACGGGCGATGGCGGCGTCGACGCGCTCGCCCTCGAGGCCATCGGGAACGGGCAGGGTGCGGATCTCGGGAATCGTACTCACCTGTCGAGTATGCAGGACTCGGCAGTGGAGCTTTCCCGCGATCAGTCCTTGTGGACGGTGCCGTCCGGGTCCAGACCGCGGAAGGACAGCAGGACGATCAGGATGCCGCCGCACACGATCGCCGAGTCGGCGAGGTTGAAGACGGCGAAGTGGGACGGAGCGATGAAGTCGACGACCGCGCCGCGGAACACGCCCGGCGAACGGAAGATCCGGTCGGTCAGATTGCCCAGCGCGCCGCCGAGCAGCAGACCCAGCGCGATCGCCCACGGCAGGCTGTAGAGCTTGCGCGCGAGCCGCACGATCACCACGATCACGGTCGCCGCGATACAGGTGAAGATGATCGTGAAGGCCTCGCCGAAGCCGAAGGCCGCGCCGGCGTTGCGGACCGCCTCGAACCGCAGCAGGTCGCCGATGATCTCGATCGGAGGCTGGTGCTCCAGCTTCGCCACGACCAGCATCTTGCTGCCGAGATCCAGCAGGTACGCCACGAGGGCCACGACGAGCAGGGCCGCGATCCGCCGGTGCCCCGTGGGCTGCCCGGCGGACTCCGGCTGGCTGTCGTCCCCGACGTCCGGCGTACCGATGATGCGCTCCGCCTCTGCCACGTGAGTCCCTCGAACTGGTTCGGACCAGGCTCCTGCTGGACCCTGACGAGACACGAGGGTACGTCAGGGCACCCGCCGGCCGCCTACCCCCCGGCCACAGTGCGACGGCCTAGTGCCGGCGCTCCTGCTTCTGCTTGCAGTCCACGCACAGGGTGGCCCGCGGGAAGGCCTGCATCCTGGCCTTGCCGATGGGCTTCCCGCAGTTCTCGCAGATCCCGTACGTGCCCGCCTCCAGGCGTTCGAGGGCCCGCTCGGTCTGCTCCAGCATCGAGGTGGCGTTCGCCGCGAGGGCCAGCTCGGACTCCCGGGTGATGTTCTTGGTGCCGGTGTCGGCCTGGTCGTCGCCCGCGCCGTCACCCGAGTCCCGCATCAGGCCCGAGATGGCCACCTCCGAGGCGTCGAGCTCGGCGCGCAGTCTGAGCACCTCGCTCATCAGCTCGCTGCGGGCCTCGTCGACCTCGGCCTGGGTCCAGGGGTCCTCCCCGGGCCGTACGGCGAGCTCACCGGGCGTGGTGGCCGCCGTGACCCTCGCCTTGGGCAGTCCGCTGGTCGCGGCCGCGGCCGTCTTCCTCGCCGTACCGGTGCTCTTCTTGGCAACCACTTTTCCGACTCCCGTCTTCTTCGCGGCCTGCGCCGCCCCCTCGGCCCCGGCCGATTTGGCCGTGGCCCGCCGCTTCGCGACGGCAGTCGCCTTCTTGACGGTGCTCGCCTCCTTGGACGGCGTCTCGTGCGCGGCCGCCGTCACGGCGGCGGCCGCCTTCTTCGCGGACGCCTTCGCCGGCGCCGGCTCCTTCTTCGCCGGCGCCTTCTTCGAGGACGCCTTCTTGGCCGCCGCCTTGGCAGCCGTCTTCTTGGCGGCCGTCTTCTTGGCGGCCGTCTTCTTGGCGGCCGTCTTCACGGCGGCCGTCTTCACGGCGGCCACGTTCCCGGCCGCGGCCGTCTCGGCCGGTGCCGCCTTCTTCGCGGTCGCCTTCTTGCCGGCGGCCGGGTCGACGGCGTTGGTTCTCCTGGCCGGCGCCTTCTTCACAGGTGCTTCGGCCAGCGCCTCTCCGGCAGTACCGGCGGTCTTCTTCGCCACCATGGCCGCGGCCCCTTCACATACTGTGATCATTGCTCGCGAATCGTGCCGGAACGATAAATCGGCTCCAGCCCCGCGGCAACGGGGCACGCATCCATCGAGGTCAACCTGCATCCGTTGTGCCCATCCGCAGGCCCGGTAATCCGCCCCACAGGCCCCACGGGAGTCCGTACCGGCGCGTAGGCCCGTTCGGGTCACCCGGGCGGCCCTCCCGCGCCCCCGCCACGCCGTGCCCGCCACCCCCCGCGCGGGCGCCCGTAAACCGGTCTGCCGAGCGCCCCCGGGCCCCGTACACTGGGCCCAGCGAAAGGCATGGATGGGGACGAGTAGCGTCGGACGCAGCCAGGAGCGACCCGGGGACGGTGAGAGCCCGGGGGCGAGCGCGATGTGAAGGATCACCCCGGAGCCGCCGGAAGAAAGCCCGTACGGATCCCCGTAGGGCCCGTAGAACCGGCTTCGCACCCCAATGAGGGGGCCACCGGATCCGTCCGGGGGCCAAGGAGGGTGGTACCGCGGGAGCAGCAGCGCTCTCGTCCCTCCGGACGGAAGTGACATCCCGCCGGAGGAAGAGTTCAGCCTCATGACCACACCGCCGCAGTACCGCCCGGTCCCCGCGCAGGTCGACCTGCCCGCCCTCGAGCACGCAGTCCTCGACTTCTGGCGCGAGAGCAAGACCTTCGCCAAGACCCTGGAGCAGTCCGAGGGCCGCCCCGAGTGGGTCTTCTACGAGGGCCCGCCGACCGCGAACGGCATGCCCGGCGCGCACCACATCGAGGCCCGCGTCTTCAAGGACGTCTTCCCCCGGTTCCGCACCATGCGCGGCTACCACGTGGCCCGCAAGGCCGGCTGGGACTGCCACGGCCTGCCCGTCGAGCTCGCCGTCGAGAAGGAGCTCGGCTTCAACGGCAAGCAGGACATCGAGGCGTACGGCATCGCCGAGTTCAACGCCAAGTGCCGCGAGTCCGTGACCCGGCACACCGACGCGTTCGCCGACCTCACGACCCGGATGGGCTACTGGGTCGACCTGGACGACGCCTACCGCACGATGGACCCCGAGTACGTCGAGTCCGTGTGGTGGTCGCTGAAGGAGATCTTCAACAAGGGCCTGCTCACCCAGGACCACCGCGTCGCCCCCTGGTGCCCCCGCTGCGGCACCGGCCTCTCCGACCACGAGCTGGCCCAGGGCTACGAGACGGTCGTCGACCCCTCGGTCTACGTCCGCTTCCCGCTGACCTCCGGCCCCCTCGCGGGCCAGGCCGCGCTGCTGGTCTGGACGACGACCCCCTGGACCCTGGTCTCGAACACCGCCGTGGCCGCGCACCCGGAGGTCACGTACGTCGTCGCCACCAATGGCGAGGAGAAGCTGGTCGTCGCCCAGCCGCTGCTGGAGAAGTCCCTCGGCGAGGGCTGGGAGGCCACCGGCGAGACCTTCACCGGCAAGGAGATGGAGCGCTGGACCTACCAGCGCCCGTTCGAGCTGGTCGAGTTCCCGGAGCCCGCCCACTACGTCGTCAACGCCGAGTACGTCACGACCGAGGACGGCACCGGTCTGGTCCACCAGTCTCCCGCCTTCGGCGCCGACGACCTCGCGGTCTGCCGCGCGTACGGCCTGCCCGTCGTGAACCCGGTCCGCCCCGACGGCACCTTCGAGGAGGAGGTCCCGCTGGTCGGCGGCGTCTTCTTCAAGAAGGCCGACGAGAAGCTGACCGCCGACCTCGACGCGCGCGGCCTGCTCTTCAAGCACATCGCCTACGAGCACAGCTACCCGCACTGCTGGCGCTGCCACACGGCCCTGCTCTACTACGCGCAGCCGTCCTGGTACATCCGCACCACCGCCGTCAAGGACGCGATGCTGCGGGAGAACGAGAAGACCAACTGGTTCCCGGACTCCGTCAAGCAGGGCCGCTTCGGCGACTGGCTCAACAACAACATCGACTGGGCGCTGTCCCGCAACCGCTACTGGGGCACCCCGCTGCCGATCTGGCGCTGCGAGGAGAACCACCTCACCTGCATCGGCTCGCGCGCCGAGCTGAGCGAGCTGACGGGCACGGACCTCTCCGGCCTGGACCCGCACCGCCCGTACATCGACGACGTGACCTTCACCTGCACCCACGAGGGCTGCTCCCTGGAGGCCGTGCGCGTGCCGGAGGTCATCGATGCCTGGTACGACTCGGGTTCGATGCCGTTCGCGCAGTGGGGCTACCCGTACAAGAACAAGGAGATCTTCGAGAAGCGCTACCCGGCGCAGTTCATCTCGGAGGCCATCGACCAGACGCGCGGCTGGTTCTACACGATGATGGCGGTCGGCACCCTCGTCTTCGACAAGTCCTCCTACGAGAACGTGGTCTGCCTCGGCCACATCCTCGCCGAGGACGGCCGCAAGATGTCCAAGCACCTGGGCAACATCCTCCAGCCGATCCCGCTGATGGACCAGCACGGCGCGGACGCGGTGCGCTGGTTCATGGCGGCCGGCGGCTCCCCGTGGGCGGCCCGCCGCGTGGGCCACGGCACGATCCAGGAGGTCGTCCGCAAGACCCTCCTCACGTACTGGAACACGGTCGCCTTCCAGGCGCTGTACGCCCGTACGTCGAACTGGGCGCCCTCGGCCTCCGACCCGGCCCCGGCGGACCGCACGGTCCTCGACCGCTGGCTGCTGTCCGAACTCCACACCCTCGTCGCCGAGGTCACGGGGGCGATGGAGTCCTACGACACCCAGCGCGCGGGCAAGCTCCTCTCCGCCTTCGTCGACGACCTGTCGAACTGGTACGTCCGCCGCTCGCGCCGCCGCTTCTGGCAGGGCGACGCCGCGGCCCTGCGGACCCTGCACGACGTGGTCGAGACGGTGACCCGCCTCATGGCCCCCCTCACCCCCTTCATCACGGAGCGGGTCTGGCAGGACATGGTCGTCCCGGTGACCTCGGAGGCCCCAGAGTCGGTGCACCTGTCGTCGTGGCCGGTGTCGGACGCGTCCCAGGTGGACCCGGCTCTCTCGCAGCAGATGCTGCTGGTGCGCCGCCTGGTGGAGCTGGGCCGGGCCACGCGCGCCGAGTCGGGCGTGAAGACCCGCCAGCCGCTCTCGCGGGCCCTGGTCGCCGTCTCGGGCTTCGAGTCGCTCTCCCCCGAGCTCCACTCGCAGATCACGGAGGAGCTGAACGTCTCCTCCCTGGCCTCGCTCTCCGAGGTCGGCGGCTCCCTGGTGGACACCACGGCCAAGGCCAATTTCCGTGCGCTGGGCAAGCGCTTCGGCAAGGGCGTCCAGGACGTGGCGAAGGCGGTGGCCGCGGCCGACGCGGCGGCGCTGTCGCTGGCGCTGCGGTCCGGCTCCGCCGAGGTCGAGGTGAACGGGGAGTCCGTCTCCCTCACTCCGGAGGAGGTCATCATCACGGAGACCCCGCGCGAGGGCTGGTCGGTGGCGTCCGACTCCGGTGCGACGGTCGCCCTCGACCTGGAGATCACCCCCGAGCTGCGGCTCGCGGGCCTGGCGCGTGACGCGATCCGCCTGATCCAGGAGGCCCGGAAGAACTCCGGCCTCGACGTGGCGGACCGGATCGCCCTGCGGTGGTCCGCCGCGGACCCGGAGGTCGTGACGGCCCTGACGGACCACGCCGGCCTCATCGCGGACGAGGTCCTGGCCACGGACTTCGCCTCCGGCGAGGCCGACGCCACCTACGGCGAGCCGTTCACGGACGAGCCCCTGTCCCTGACCTTCCGCCTCCGCAAGGCGTAGCCCGCAGCCCCTGAGGCCCGCACCCCTGGAATTCGCCCCGGGGGGTGCGGGCCTCTCTGCGTCCCCCCTCACCACACGGCGCTCCGCGCCCGGGGGGGGGGGGGCGGGGGGGCGGGGGGGATTCACCACGGCGGGGGGGGGATACGGGGGGGGGGTGGGGGGGCGCCCCCGGGGGTGTGCACGGCACCATAAG
>NZ_JBHXNP010000112.1:0-28323 GCF_042719495.1 Streptomyces sp. NPDC058525 | reverse complement strand
CAGAGACAGCCACAGTAGTGCCGCCCCCGTACGCTCCTGCGCGCGGGGGCGGCCGTATCGGGCATACGGTTACAGAACCGTCTGGGCCTCGTCGTAGCGCTCGGCGGGGACCGTCTTGAGGGTCGAGGTCGCCTCGGCGAGCGGGACCATCTCGATCTCCGTGCCGCGCAGCGCGGTCAGCATGCCGAACTCGCCGCGGTGGGCGGCCTCCACGGCGTGCCAGCCGAAGCGGGTCGCCAGGACCCGGTCGTAGGCGGTGGGCGTGCCGCCGCGCTGGACGTGGCCCAGGATCACCGGCCGGGCCTCCTTGCCCAGGCGGTGCTCCAGCTCCACCGCGAGCCGGTTGCCGATGCCGGCGAACCGCTCGTGGCCGTAGATGTCGACGCCGCCCTCCTCCAGGTCCATCGAGCCGGGCCGCGGCTTGGCGCCCTCGGCGACCACGACGATCGCGAACCGCTTGCCCGCCGAGAACCGTTCGCCGACGATCGCCGTCAGCTCGTCGATGTCGAAGGGGCGTTCCGGTACGACGATCGCGTGCGCGCCGGCCGCCATGCCCGAGTGCAGGGCGATCCAGCCGGTGTGCCGGCCCATGACCTCGACGACCATCACGCGCTGGTGGGACTCGGCGGTGGTCTTCAGCCGGTCCAGCGCCTCGGTGGCGACGCCGACTGCGGTGTCGAAGCCGAAGGTGACGTCGGTGGACGCGATGTCGTTGTCGATGGTCTTGGGAACGCCGACGATCGGCAGGCCCGCCTGCGAGAGCAGGTTCGCGGCCTTCAGGGTGCCCTCGCCGCCGATCGGGATGATCGCGTCGAGGCCGAGGTCCGCGACGTGGCCGCGGGCGCGCTCCACGCCGTCGCGCAGGTGCGCGGGCTGGACCCGGGAGGAGCCGAGGATGGTGCCGCCGCGGGCGAGGATGCCGGCGACGGCGTCGAGGTCGAGCTTGCGGTAGTCCGCCTCCAGCAGGCCCTTCCAGCCGTCGAGGAAGCCGATCACCTCGTCGCCGTGGTCGACGACCGCGCGGTGCACGACGGAGCGGATGACGGCATTCAGGCCGGGGCAGTCGCCACCGGAGGTGAGCACACCAATGCGCATGGCAGGAAGAGACCTTTGCAACGTGGGCCGACGACCGGACCACGTCGTCCGGTTGGAACTACGGCCACCCTACAAGCGGTCGAGCGGTGGACTGAACCATCCTCCACATGCTGGTCGTACACGTCGTACGAAACGACGTCGGCCCGGTTCCCCCTAGGGAAAACCGGGCCGAACACATGATGGCGGGGCCGCCCCGATGAGCGGTCCGAGGGGCGCTACGCGGGCTGCGTCGCCGCCGCGATGCGCTCCGCGCGCAGCGCCTCGTACCACCGGTCGTCTATGGCCGGCAGCGCGTTCACGTCGAGGGCCAGCTTGAGCAGCAGGTCCGCGATCTGCGGGTTGCGGGCCATCACGGGACCGTGCATGTACGTGCCGAACACCGTGTCGTTGTACGCGCCTTCGGTGCCGTCGCCGGTGCCGTTGCCGCGGCCCATGCTCACGCGGGCGAAGGGCCGGGCCGTCGGACCGAGGTGCGTGACGCCCTGGTGGTTCTCGAAGCCCGTCAGCTGCGGCAGGCCGAGGCGCGGGTCGATGTCGCCGAGGACGTCGCCGACGCACCGCTCGCCCTCACCGCGGACGGTCACCACGTCGAGCAGGCCGAGGCCCTCCTGGCGCTGGCCCTGGTCGTTGACGAACTCCTTGCCGAGGATCTGGTACCCGGCGCAGACGGAGAAGACGATCGCCCCGTTCGAGACGGCCCGCTCCAGACCGCCGTCGCGCACCAGGCGCTCGGCGGCCAGGCGCTGCGGCCGGTCCTCGCCGCCGCCGATCAGGTAGATGTCGCCCGAGGTGGGGATCGGCTGGTCGCTGCGCACGTCCACGCGCTGCACGTCCAGGCCGCGCTGGCGCGCCCGGCGCTCCACCACGAGGGCGTTGCCCTGGTCTCCGTACGTGCTGAGCAGGTCGGGGTAGACCCACACCAGACGCAGGCTGTTGTCGCTCATGCTCTTGTCCTCTGCGGTTCTGAGGCGGCTAGTTGCCGACGCGGCGGCGCACGTCCTGGAAGGCGGTGTAGTTGGCGATCAGCTCGATCTGACCGGGCGGCGCCAGCTGCACGGCCTCGTCGAGCGTCTCGCACACCCGGAAGTCCAGGCCCGCGACCTCGAGGCGGACCGCGAGGTCCAGCTTGCGGTCGCCGATCACGAAGATCGGGTGGCCGGCCAGGCGCGGGTAGTCCACGTCCCACAGCCAGGAGGTGTCGGTGCCGTCGGCGCCGCGCGCGTTCACCGAGAGGATCACCGGGGTGGGCGGCGGATCGATCAGCGAAAACGTTTCGAGCCAGCCCGCCGGGTTCTTCGCGAGCAGCAGCCGCAGCTCACGGCCCTGGAAGTGCACGACGTCGTAGCGGCCGGCGACGGCCTGCACCTGGTACATCCGCTCCAGCGCGACCTGCGGCGGGACGCCGAAGACGGCGGCGACGGCGGCCGAGGTGGCGGCGTTGGCCTTGTTGGCGCGGCCCGGCAGCTGGAGGTGGATGGGCCAGGCACTGCCGTGCGGGTCCAGGACGTGGTCGCCGGAGAGCACCCAGCTCGGCGTGGGGCGGCGGAAGCCGCACTCGCCGCAGAACCAGTCGTCGCCCGGGCGCTGCATGACACCGCCGCAGGAGGGGCACGACCAGGCGTCGTCCTTCCACTCCTGGCCGGCCGCGACCCACACCACGTTCTGGGAGGAGGAGGCGGACCAGACGATCAGCGGGTCGTCGCAGTTCGCGACGATGACCGCCTTGGAGCCGGACAGGCCCTCGCGCCACTTCTCCGCGAGCATGCGGGTCTCGGCGGCGCGGTCCAGCTGGTCGCGGGAGAGGTTCAGCAGGGCGATCACCTTGGGGGTGACGTCCCGGGCCACCCCGGCCAGGTACTTCTCGTCGACCTCGATGACGCCGTACTTGGCGTCCGAGCCGCCGGCCAGGGCGGAGGTGATGCCGGCCGGCATGTTCGCGCCGAGGGCGTTGGAGACGACCGGACCGCTGGCCCGCAGGGCCTCCGCGATCAGCCGGGTCGTCGTGGTCTTGCCGTTCGTCGCGGAGACGAGGACGACGTCGAGATGCTGCGCCAGCGCGCCGAGGAGATCGGGGTCGAGCCTGAGTGCGACCTTGCCGCCGATCACCGATCCGCTTCCGCGTCCCGCGGCCCGCGACACCGCCGCCGCGGCCTTGCCCGCCGTCACGGCCAGCTTGGCCCGCGGCGAAAGCGGCTCCGTGTTGCCTGCCATCGTCCCTTGTCCTCCTTGCGTCGGTCGGCCCCAGCCTATCCAGTAGCGGCCGGGGCCTTGACCGCGGCGCCCCCGCACCGCGGCAGATCTCCTCATATATTCGCCCGTCGTACCCTTACGGCCATGCGACAGCGCCCCATCCCCGGTACCACCGGCATCGTCCGCACCATGAGCCTGCTGGGCGATCCGGTGCTCCATTCCGCTTGCGCGGAGGTCACCGAGTTCGGACCGGAACTCGACCGGCTCATCGAGGACATGTTCGCGACGATGTACGCGGCGCAGGGCGTCGGCCTCGCCGCGAACCAGATCGGGGTCGGGCAGCGGGTCTTCGTCTACGACTGCCCCGACGACGAGGACGTCCGCCATGTCGGACACGTCGTCAACCCGCGGCTGGTCACGGCCGACGGGGACGAGTTCCTCGGGCCCGAGGGCTGTCTGTCGCTGCCGGGGCTGGAGGCGGGGACGGCCCGCTTCGACCATGCCGTGGTGGAGGGGGTCACCTCGGACGGCGCGGCCGTGCGGATCTCCGGGAGCGGGTTCTTCGCGCGGTGCCTGCAGCACGAGTGCGATCACCTTGCCGGTGCGGTGTACGCGGACCGCGTGACGGGCCTCCGAGCCCGTCGCCTGCGGCGGGCCATCCGCAAGGCCCCCTGGTCCTCGCAGGGCTAGCCACACCCTGCTCGGCTGCCGCCGGGTTTCCTGGGGCTCCGCCCCAGACCCCGCTCCTCAAACGCCGGAGGGGCTGGGTTTGGCTCCGCCGGGGTCGGGTTGGTCAGAAGCCCGGGCCGTCGGTGCGGTTGCCGGCTGTGGAGAGGCGGCCCCAGAGGAGGTCGGTGAGGCCCGTGACCAGCTCCGCGCGGGCGCAGGGGCGTTCGCCGAGCCACCAGTCGCCCGCGGCGTGCATCATGCCGACGATGCCGTGGCCCCAGACGCGGGCGAGGCGTTCGCTGCCCGGGCCGAGGTCCACCCGCTCGCCGATCACCTTCGCCAGCTCCTCGCCGAGGCGGCGCAGCAGCGGGGCCGAGTGCAGGCCCACGTCGAAGCCGCGCTCGGTGCTCTGGGAGTCCTCCGCCGGGTGCATCAGGAAGCGGTAGACCTGCGGGCGGGCCTCGATGGCGGCGAGGTAGGTGTCGAGCGTGGCCTCCACCCGGCGGCGGCGCTCGGCCGGGGCGTCGAGCGCGGCCCGCAGCGAGTCGAGGAGTGCGTCGGTGTGCCGGACGGCGAGGGCCTGGTAGAGGCCCGCCTTGTCGCCGAAGTGCCGGTAGAGGATCGGCTTGGTGATGCCGGCCTCGGCCGCGATGGCGTTCATGGAGGCCTTGGGGCCGTCCCTGAGCACCACCCGGTCGGCGGCTTCGAGCAGCTCCCGGCGACGGCGCTCGCCCGCTCCCGGCTCGCCTGCCTGCTGCGTGGTCTCCATGATGTCTTTCTCTCCCCGCCCTTGCGATGTGCGTGACGCCCACGCAACGTAACACCCCGCACACCCTCGCGATCGAATCGGCGGTGGTCGGGGCCGCAGCGCACCGCCCGCGCTTGACACTGCTTACTGACCGGTAACAGACTGTGCCCACGTGTGGGTTACCGCTAGTAACACACCAGGGACGAGCACAGGACAGGTGGAGGGGACATGGCGGAGTTCACCATGGAGCTCAACGACGACCAGAAGCAGGTGCGGGACTGGATCCACGGCTTCGCCGCCGACGTGATCCGCCCCGCGGCCGCGGAATGGGACGAGCGCGAAGAGACTCCCTGGCCCGTCATCCAGGAGGCCGCCAAGGTCGGCATCTACTCGCTGGACTTCTACGCCCAGCAGTTCTTCGACCCTACGGGGCTCGGCATCCCGATGGCCATGGAAGAGCTGTTCTGGGGTGACGCGGGCATCGCCCTGTCGATCGTCGGCACCGGGCTCGCGGCCATCGGCGTCGTCGCCAACGGCACCGAGGAGCAGATCGGCACCTGGATCCCGCAGATGTACGGCACCCCGGACGACGTGAAGGTCGCCGCCTTCTGCTCCTCCGAGCCGGACGCGGGCTCCGACGTCGGCTCCATGCGCACCCGGGCCGTCTACGACCAGGCCAAGGACGAGTGGGTGCTGAACGGCACCAAGACCTGGGCGACCAACGGCGGCATCGCCAACGTGCACATCGTGGTCGCGGTCGTCGACCCCGAGCTGGGGACCAAGGGGCACGCCTCCTTCATCGTCCCGCCGAACACCCCCGGCCTGTCCCAGGGCCAGAAGTTCAAGAAGCACGGCATCCGCGCCTCGCACACCGCCGAGGTGGTGCTGGAGGACGTACGGATCCCCGGCTCCTGCCTGCTCGGCGGCAAGGAGAAGCTCGACGAGCGGCTCGCGCGGGCCCACGAGCGCGCCCGCAGCGGCGGGGGCGAGCGCGTGAAGAACGCGGCCATGGCCACCTTCGAGGCCTCCCGGCCGGCGGTCGGCGCGATGGCCGTGGGCACGGCGCGCGCCGCGTACGAGGTGGCGCTGGACTACGCGAAGACCCGGACCCAGTTCGGCCGCCCGATCATCGACAACCAGGGCGTGGCCTTCCAGCTCGCCGACATGCGCACGCAGATCGACGCGGCCCGGCTGCTCGTGTGGCGGGCCTCGTGGATGGCCGTCGCGGGCCGCCCGTTCACGTCCGCGGAGGGCTCCATGTCGAAGCTCTTCGCGAGCGAGGTCGCCAAGAAGGTGACCGCGCAGGCGGTCCAGATCCTCGGCGGCAACGGCTTCACCCGCGAGTACCCGGTGGAGCGCATGCACCGGGACAGCGCCATCTACACGATCTTCGAGGGGACCAGCGAGATCCAGCGGCTGGTGATCGCCCGCACCATCTCGGACATGCCGATCCGCTAGGCGCAGCCGCTCGCCCCCGCACGCCGCCGGGCATCCCCTCGCGGGGTGCCCGGCGGCGTGCGTCCTAGCGCACGGGCAGCGGCCGCAGGCAGGAGGACGCCGGGCCGTCGGGGCGGTCCCTGAGGTGGGTGATGTACTCGCCGTCGGCGCAGCGCGCACCCGTGTGGTCCAGGTGCCCGGTGACCTCGTACTGGGCGAAGCCCGCCTTGCAGTCCGTGACCACCAGGGCCTCGTTCTTCCAGTCGCCCTCGTTGCGCACGCACTGCCCCACCTGGAGGACCGGCTCCTTGTCGTCCCCGTTCAGCGCGGCGACGAGGATCAGGGTCGGGACGGCGAGGACCGCGAGGAGCAGCGGTACGAGGACGGCCAGCGCGGGCGGCCGCAGCCACAGGGACCTGCCGGGGTTCAGCGGGGCCATGACCCCGCCCGTCGGCGGGCCGAGCCGGCACAGCTTGCCCCACGGGCCGAGGTTCACCAGCAGGGTGATCGGGGCGATGATCAGCGACAGCGGGCTCCACCAGCCCTGCCACAGGGTCCGCGCCGACATCTCGCGGACGGTGGCGACCCCGCAGTCGCGGCAGAACGGACCCTTGCGGCTCTGGAACCGCATCAGCACGACCAGGCCCTGGTGGCCGTACACCGTCGTGTCCGCCACGGGCAGCGACCCGCAGACGCGGCAGCCGTACGCGCCCTGCTCGGGCGTGAGGGCGTACGGGGCCTGCGCGCCGGCCGGGACGTACGGGGCCTGCGCGGCGGCCGGGACGTACGGGGCCTGCGGGGCGTACGGGGCCTGCGGCGCGTACGGGGCCTGCGGAGTCTGCGGGGCGTGCCCCGGATACGGGCCCGCCGGCTGGTGCGGGTACGGCGGTGGCGGGGTGGCCACGGAGATCCCCCTCGGTTCTCGCGTCCGTCACCGGTCGGTGACGGAGGAACCCTAGAGGATCGCTAACGGCGCAACAGCCCGCGCAGCACACGGGAGAAGAGCAGCCGCCCGGCCAGCGCGACCGCGGGATCCAGGGCGCGGGGGAGGCCGCGCAGGCGCAGTTCCTCCCGCCAGTGGATCTCGCTGCCCCCGGCCGGCCGGGGGCGGATCTCGATCTCCGCCCAGCCCGTCACCGCCCGTCCGCGCTTCACCAATCGGACGAACCCGTCCGTACCCTCCGCGGGAGGCCGCCAGACGACCACCTCCATGGGGTCGTCGAATGTGATCCTGCCCACCCCGGTGCGCGCCGTGAAGAGCGTTCCGACCCCGGTCGGCGGCGCCGTCTCGATGATCGTCCGGGTGAGGGGGACCCGTTCCCCGTGCCGTTCCCAGTCCGTCAGCCGCGACCACGCCCCGGCGGGTTCGAGGGGCGTGCGGTGAACGATCCGGATACCGGGCATGAGCGCATGGTAATCGGGCATACACACCCTGAACTGGACCGCGAATATGGGTTCCGTCCAGGGGTGGCGATCGGTAATACTCACCGCCACCGTGGATCGCGGATTCGACCGGGTGACCACCGGCCCTCCCGCCCCACTCTGCGAGGAGGTGCGCCATGTGCTCCCACCAGCCCCCCTGCCCGCCCGCCGACAGCGCCGACCGCGACGCCGCCCGCACCGTGGCTTCCCACCCGGAACAGGGATGGAACCTGCTTTGCAACGGCGTCATGATCTTCGACGACACCGGTGAACTGCTCCCCGACGGCCAGACGGTGGAACCCCGCCGCCCGGCCCTGGTCTGAGCGAGGAGGCAGCATGCGCCAGCAGCTGATCCGCAAGCCCGTCCCCAAGCCCGCCCCCCGAGACCTGGACCTGCGCACACCGTCGGGCAGAACCCTCCCGTACTGACGGGAGCACCGACCGCAGCCGTCCACCGGCCGCCCACCGGCCCTCGATCAGCCGGTGGGCGCCGCCGCGCCGCCCCGGAACGCCGTCTCGTAGGCGGCGTCCCCGATCGCCGCCCTGGCCTGGCGCTCACCCTGGTCCCGCAGCGCCGTCAGTGAGGGCGAGCCGCCCATCTGCGGCCGGCCCACCGTGCGCCACCAGGCGTGCCCGGTGCCCAGCAGCCGCGCCGCCAGCTCGCCGTCGCCGAGCCCGGCCACCGCCGCGGCCAGTACGTCCAGCCCCAGCGCGATCCCGAAGCGGTCGCCGAGCAGCCGTTTGCCCGACAGCATGGCCCGCACGTGCCGGGCCGCCTCCCCGTGGTCGCCGAGGCCCAGCGCGGCCACGGCCAGGATGTAGTCGGCGTACGCCCGCAGCCAGCGCTCGCCGAGCTCCGCACAGGTCTCCCGCAGGGCCAGCGCCTCCCGGGCCGCCTCGTCGAAGCGCCGGAGGTCGCAGAGCGCGTAGCCGGTGGCCAGCTTGCACAGCAGCCAGCCGGCGCCGCTGGTCCGCCCGCCGTGGGCCGCCCGCGCCCGCGGACCGGCCAGCGCGAGGGCCCGTACGGGGTCGCCCGGCATCAGCAGAGACACGGAGTGCAGGTACGCCGCGCGCAGCTCCCGCTCGGGGTCCGCGAGACGGGCCGCGCCCTTCGTGCACTCCCTGCCGATCCGCTGGGCGGACTCCAGGTCGCCCTGGAGCAGGGCGGTCAGCCCGAGGGCCCACTGGGCCTGGTTGTAGGCGGCTCCGGCGGGCAGCGTGGCGCCCAGGGCCCGCTCCAGGAAGGCCCGGCCCTCGTGCACGTGCCCGCACGCGAACCAGTAGAACCACAGCGCCCCGGCCATCTCCAGGGCCGCCACCGGGTCGGAGCCGAGCAGGTGCTCCAGGGCCGTGCGCAGCTGCGCGTGCTCGGCGGTCATCCTGCGGTACCAGTCCACCTGGCCCGGGCCCAGCCAGCCCCGGTCGGCGGCCTGGGAGAGCGCCGCGTACCAGTGGGCGTGCCGGTCGGCGACGATCCGCACCTCGCCGAGCTCGCCGAGCCAGTCCTGCCCGTACTCGCGGATCGTGTCCAGCATCCGGTAGCGGGCCCCGGCGCCCCGCTCCTCGCTGCGGCGGACCACCGACTTGGCGACCAGGCCCGCCAGGACCCGCTCCACCCGGGACGCGGGCAGCGGGCCGCCCGCGCACACGGCGCGGGCCGCGGCGATGTCGAAGTCCCCGGTGAAGACCGACAGCCGGGCCCACAGCAGCCGCTCCAGCGGCTCGCACAGCTCGTGGCTCCAGCCGATCGCGGTCCGCATCGTCCGGTGCCGGGGCGCGAGCGCGGCGCGGCCGTCGGCGAGCACGTCGAAGCGCCGGCCGATCCGCTCGGCCATCTGCTCCAGCGTCCACAGCCGCATCCGGGCGCCGGCCAGTTCCAGGGCGAGCGGGATCCCGTCGAGGCGGCGGCACAGCTCGGCCGCGATCGCGGTCCGGGCGGGGTCCTCGAAGGCGGCCGCGGCCCGCGGGGTCGCGGCGACGGCGCGGGCGCGGAAGAGGGCGAGGGCGTCGCTGTCGGGCCCCGCGCAGGGCAGCGGCCGGACCTCGACGACCTCCTCGCCGGGGGAGCCGAGGGGCTCCCGGGAGGTGGTCAGGACCGTCAGGCCGGGCGCGGACTGGAGGAGTTCGCCCACCAGGTGGCGGCAGTTGGCGACCAGGTGCTCACAGGTGTCGAGGACGAGGAGGATCTCCTTGTCGGCCATCCACGCGCACAGCTCCTCGTCGAGGGGGCGCGGGGAGTGGTCGGCGAGGCCGACGGCGTGGGCGACGGTCGCGGTGAGCAGTGCCGGGTCGCGCAGCGGTGAGAGCTCCACCCACCACACGCCGTCGCGCCGTGTCCGGCCGGCCGCCGCGGCGGCCCGCAGGGCGAGTCGGGATTTGCCGACGCCCCCCACGCCGGTGAGGGTGATCAGTCTTCGTTCGTCCAGCAGGCGGTCGAGGAGGCCCAGTTCTGGCTCCCGGCCGACGAAGCTCGCCGATTCCGGCGGCAGGTTTCCCGGCACGGCGCCCGAGTCTGGCTCAGCGCCGCCGCCCGTGGAGCCTGCCTGACTGTTGTTGACCGAGTACTCACCGAACACGGATGTATTGTGCGTGATCTTCTTTCACGGCAGTGCCGTTCGGGCCGGATCGTTTGTCCGGTCTCACGCCACGAGGGTGACGGTCCGCTCCGCGGAGAAGGCTCCCCAGTTCCCGTCGGGCAGCCGGGCGCGCAGCTTGACGGCCCACACCGTACCGGCCGGCTCGGTCACCGTGATCCGGTGTTCCGCCCGGCCGCTGGGGACCGCACCTTTGCCGAACTGGATGACGGTGGTGGGACGTCCGTTGACGTACAGCTCGTACTCGCTCGTCTCCCGGCCGGTGTCCGGCGGGGTCCAGCCGAGGGTGACGGTGCCCGGCGAGGCGGTGGCGGTGAACGCGTCGGGCGCGGTGCCCGGTCCGCTGCCGGAGGCGGGCGGGGTGGTCACGTCCACCGCGGGGGAGTCGGGGGAGGAGTTGTCCGCGCCGTCGCGGGCCCGCACGGTGAAGGTGTAGACGGTGTCCGGCTGGAGGCCGCTCAGCGCGGTGCCGCTCTCGCCGGGGCCCGCGCTGTGGATCCGGACCCCGCCCTGGTAGACGTCGTACGCCGTCACGCCCGTGTCGTCCGTCGCGGCCGACCAGGACACCCAGGCGGCGCGCGGCCCGGTGGCCCGGGCGGTGGCGGTGGCCGGGGCGGTGGGCGGCCGGAGGTCCTCGGCCTTGGCCGCCGGGGTGGTCGTCCGGACCTCCGGGCCCGCACCGGAGAGGTTCCCGGCCGCATCCTTCGCGCGGACCGTGAAGGCGTAGCCGGTCTGCGGGGCGAGGCCGGTGATGTCCACCATCGTCTTCTCGGCGGGGAGTTCGCGGACCAGGCGGCCCGCCTCGAAGACCTGGTAGACGCTCACCCCGTCGCCCTGCGCGGCCGCCTCCCACATCACGTGCACGGTGGTGGAGCTGGAGGCCTGCGCGGTGAGTCCGGCGGGGGCGGGCGGCGGCTCGGTGTCGGGCGGCGCGGAGCACGCGGCGGTCACGGACAGGCCGCCGAGGGCCAGGCAGAGCACGAGCAGGGGGGCGGTGCGTCGCACGGGATGCCTTCCTCCGCTTCCGCGTAAAGGTCTAGACATATATGGCACGCGGGATGCGGGCCGGGCAAGACCCGTGCGGCGACGGCGGCCCGTGTGGACCGGTTCGTATTCTTCTGCTCCTGTCTGGCATTATTGCGATCTCTTTGCAATAAAAGATGATCGTGAACAGGGATGTGCAGAGCATGACGGCCCGCACCGTACGGGGAATGGCCACGGCGACGCTGGCCGCCGCACTCATCACGGGCCTGGCGGCCTGTTCGAACCCCGGAGGGGGCGCCGCGGGCGGGGCCGGAGGCGCGGACTCCGCCGTCGTCGGCATCGCGACCGAGCCGGAGAGCCTCAGCCCGCTGCTCGGCTACGGCAAGGACGGCAACTCCAAGATCTTCGACGGCCTGCTCACGCACGACGCGGACATGAAGCTGAAGCCGGCGCTCGCCGAGGCCCTGCCGGAGGTCTCCGCGGACGGCCTCACCTACACCTACAAGCTGCGCCAGGGCGTGAAGTTCAGCGACGGGGCGCCCTTCTCCGCCAAGGACGTCGTCTTCACCTACCGCACGATCCTCGACGCGAAGACGAACAACGCGTCGAAGACCGAGCTCGACGCCATCGCGGGCGTCGAGGCGCGCGGCGAGGACACGGTGGTCTTCACCCTGAAGTACCCCTACGCGCCGTTCGCCGAGCGGACCGTGCTGCCGATCGCCCCCGAGCACATCGCGGGCGGCCAGGACGTCAACAGCGGCGAGTTCACCACCCACCCCGTCGGTACCGGGCCGTACGTGCTCACGGCCTGGTCCAAGGGCGAGAAGCTCAGCTTCAAGGCCAACCCCGGCTACTGGGGCGGCGAGCCGGCGGTGAAGAAGTTCACCATGGCCGTCGTCAAGGACGACGACGTCCGCGCCACCCGGCTGCGCTCCGGCGAGCTGGACGGCGCGATCCTCCCGCCGAACCTCGCCAAGGGCTTCGCGCAGGACAAGGCGCGCAAGACGTTCGCGGCCAAGACCTTCGACTACCGCAACGTGACCCTGCCGACGCACCACGAGGTCACCGGCGACCCCGCGGTCCGCCGGGCGCTGGACATCGCCGTGGACCGCAAGGCCATGGTCGACAAGCTCCTGGACGGCGCGGGCAAGGCCGCCTACGGGCCCGTCCCGACCGACAGCCCCTGGTTCACCGCCGGCACCGAGCGCGCCCACGACCTCGAGCAGGCGAAGAAGATCCTCGACGAGGCCGGCTGGAAGGCCGGCGAGGACGGCGTCCGCACCAAGGACGGGGTCCGCGCCTCCTTCCCGCTCTGGTACACCTCCGGCGACAAGATCCGCCAGGACCACGCGCTGGCCTTCGCCTCCGACGCCAAGAAGGCCGGCATCGAGGTCAAGACCGAAGCCGGGACCTGGGAGGTCATCGAGCCGCGGATGAAGACCGAGGCCGTCCTCGCGGGCGGCGGCTCCCCGGCCGACCCCGACTTCGACCAGTACCAGCTGCTCACCTCCTCACTCGGCGGCGACGGCTTCAACAACATGGCCTGGTACGCCAACCCGGCCGTGGACGCCGCCCTCGTCGACGGGCGCCGCAGCGGCGACCCGGCCGCGCGCAAGGCCGCGTACGACACCGTGCAGCGCGAGCTCGTCAAGGACCCGGGCTACGTCTTCCTCACCCACATCGACCACCTGTACGTCGTGAACGACAAGTGGGACGGGCCCGCCACCCAGGTCGAACCCCACGACCACGGCCTCGGCTCCGGCCCCTGGTGGAACGTCGAGAGCTGGAAGCCGAAGCAGAAGTGAGCCGAGCCGCGTGACCCCCCGCTCCGTCCGCCTCCCCTGGGGAGCGATGGCGCGCATGGCCGGGCGGCGGGCCCTGTCCGCCGCCCCCGTCCTGCTCGTCGTCACCTTCGGGGTCTTCGCCGTCGCCGCGATGTCCCCCTTCGACCCCGTCAAGGCCTACGCCGGCACCGCGGGCCTCACCGCCTCGCAGGAGCAGCTCGACCAGCTGCGGGCCAACCTCGGCGTGGACCAGCCGCTCGTCGCCCGCTGGTGGGAGTGGCTCACCTCGGCCCTCACCGGCGACCTCGGCACCTCCGCCGTGATGCGCCAGCCCGTCGCCGACGTCATCGCCGAACGGGTCGGCTGGTCGGCGCTGCTCGCCGGCTGCGCCTTCGCGGTCGCCGTACTGGCCGGCACGGCGCTCGGGGTGCTCGCCGCGCGCCGCCGGGGCGGCCTGCTGGACCGGTGCGTGTCCGCGCTCGCCTACACCCTCGAAGCCGCCCCCGCCTTCTGGCTGGGACTGCTGGCCATCTGGTTCTTCTCCGTACGGCTCGGCGTGCTGCCCTCGGGCGGCCTGACCGACGCGGGCAGCGACACGGTCACCTTCGGACAGGTCGCCTCCCACCTGGTGCTCCCCGCGCTGGTCCTGGGCGTCTCCCAGCTGCCCTGGTTCTTCCTGTACGTCCGCCAGGGCGTCGCCGACGCGCTGGAAGAGGACCCCGTACGGGGCGCCCGCGCGCGGGGGCTGGCGGAGCGGACCGTCCTGCTCGGGCACGGGCTGCGCTCCGGCATGCTGCCGATGCTGACGCTGATCGGCTCCCGGGTACCGGAGCTGATCACCGGCGCGCTGCTGGTGGAGACCGTCTTCAGCTGGCCGGGCATCGCCGCGGCCACCGTCCAGGCCGCCACCTCGGTGGACTTCCCGCTGCTGGCCGCGCTGACGGTGCTGGCCACCGCCGCCGTGCTGGCCGGGAACCTGCTGTCCGACCTGCTGTACGGGCTCGCGGACCCGAGGGTGGGCTTCGATGGCTGAGGTGACGTGGCGCCCGCGGGGCCGGGCCCGGCGCTCGACGCGCACCCTGCGCGTCCGCGCCTCGGCGGTGACTGTGGCGCTGATCGTGCTGGCCGTGCTGCTGGTCCCGCCGCTGGTGCAACTGGACCAGCAGGCTGTCGACTTGTCGGCAAAGCTCCAGCCGCCGTCGTGGGCCCACCCGTTCGGCACCGACGACGTCGGGCGCGACCTGCTGCTGCGCTGCGTGTACGGACTGCGGGTCTCCCTGCTGGTCGGCCTGGTCGCGGCGCTCGCGGCCACGGTCATCGGCACGGCCGTCGGCGCCGCCGCGGGCGCGCTCGGCGGCTGGGTGGACCGGGTGGTCATGCGGGCCGTGGACGCGCTGTCCTCGATCCCGCACCTGCTGCTGGGGATCTTCATCGTGGCCGTGTTCCGGCCCGGCGTCTGGCCCGTGGTCGTCTCCGTGGCCGTGACCCACTGGCTGTCCACCGCCCGCATCGTCCGGGCGGAGGTGCTGTCGCTGCGCGGCCGGCCCTACGTGGACGCCGCCGTGTCGGGCGGCGCCTCGCGGTGGCGGGTGGCCGTACGCCACCTGGTGCCCGGCGTGCTCCCGCAGGCGGGCCTCGCCGCGGTGCTGATGGTCCCGCACGCGATGTGGCACGAGTCGGCCCTGTCCTTCCTGGGCCTGGGCCTGCCGTCCCACCAGGCCAGCCTCGGCAACCTGGTGCAGACCGCCCGCGGCTCGCTGCTCGCCGGGGACTGGTGGCCCACGCTCTTCCCCGGCCTCCTCCTCATCATTCCGACGCTGGCGATCGCCGGCCTCGCCGGCGCCTGGCGCGACCGGCTCAACCCCCGGCGCCGCTCGGAGCTGACCCTGTGACCTCCCCGCCCGTGCTCCGCGTCGAACAGCTCTCCGTCCGCTTCCGGATGCCCGGCGGCCGCTTCGTCGAGGCCGTCACCGACGCCTGCTTCGACCTCGCGCCCGGCCAGTGCCTGGCCCTCGTGGGGGAGAGCGGCTGCGGCAAGTCCGTACTGGCCTCCGCGCTGCTCGGACTGCTCCCCGGCAACGCCGAGACCGCCGGGTCCGCGCGGCTCGCCGACGGCCTGGACGTGCTCGCCGCCGACGAACGGACCCTGGCCAAGACCGTACGGGGCCGCCGCATCGGCCTGGTCCCGCAGAGCCCGGCCGCGCACCTCACCCCGGTCCGCACCATCCGCGCCCAGCTGGAGGAGACCGTCCGGGAACTCGCCGGGGTCCCGAAGGCAGCGCTGCGCGAGGCCGCCGAGGCGGCCGCCGGGCGGGCCGCCTTCCCCGCGAGCCATCTCGACCACCACCCGCACCAGCTCTCCGGCGGACTCGCCCAGCGGGCCGCCACCGCCCTCACCCTCGTCGGCGACGCGCCGCTGCTCCTGGCCGACGAACCGACCACCGGCCTGGACCGGGACCTCGTCCACCGCACCGTCGACGAACTGCGCGCCCACACCCGCGACGCCGGCCGGGCCCTGCTGATGATCACGCACGACCTCGCGGCCGCCGAACGGATCGCCGACACCGTCGCCGTCATGTACGCCGGGCGGATCGTGGAACTCGCCCCGGCCAAGGCCTTCTTCGGCGAGCCCGGCCCCCGCCACCCCTACGCCCGCGGCCTGCTCGACGCGCTGCCCGAGCGCGCCTTCACGCCCGTTCCCGGCGCTCCGCCCGAACTCGGCGCCCTGCCGGCCGGCTGCGCCTTCGCCGCCCGCTGCCCGGCCGCCGACCCGCATTGCCGCGCCCGCCGGCCCCGGCTGACCGAAGGGGTGGCCTGCCACCATGCTTGAGCTCACGGACATCACCGCGGGCTACGACCGCCACGCCCCCGCCGTCCGCGGGGCGAACCTGACCCTGCGCCCCGGCGAATCCCTCGGCCTGCTGGGGCCCAGCGGCTGCGGCAAGTCCACCCTGGCCCGCGTCGCCGCCCTGCTGCACCGCCCCGACCGCGGGACCGTGGCCCTCGACGGCCGGACCGTGACGGGCTTCCGCCACCGGGCCCCGCGCTCGCTGCGCGTCAGCGTGGGCGTCGTCTTCCAGCAGCCCCGGCTCTCCGCCGACCCCCGCCTGCGGCTGCGCGATCTCGTCGCCGAGCCCCTGCGGGCCACGGGACGCCGCGACGAAGTCGAAGAACGCGTCGCCGACTTGACGCGGCGTGTCGGCCTCGGCCCCGATCTGCTCGCCCGCCGCCCCCACGAGGTCAGCGACGGCCAGCTGCAACGCGCCTGCCTGGCCCGGGCCCTGGTGCTCCGGCCGCGCTGGCTGGTCTGCGACGAGATGACCGCCATGCTGGACGCCTCCACCACGGCCGCGCTGGTCAGAGTGGTCGAGGACTACCGCGCCGAGACCGGCGCGGGCCTGCTCGCCGTCGGCCACGACCCCGTGCTGCTGGAGCGCTGGTGCGACCGTACGACGCACTGGAACGAGATCGTCAAGGACTGACCGGCCATCACGGACGGTCAACACCCGTACGGCCCACACGCCTTTCGCCCGACGGCACCCCTCCCTGCGCCACCATGGCGGCGAGTAAGGAGGTTTCGATGGTGATTTCGCTCTCCGTGGTCGTCCTGCTCCTCATCCTCGCGTGGATCTTCCTGCGCAGCGGCGGTCTCAAGTTCTCCCACGCCGTCGTCTGCGTGCTGCTCGGCTTCTACCTCGCGAGCAGCAGCATGGCGGCGACCATCCACGACGGCCTGACGGCCACCGCGAACGTGGTCTCCAGCCTCAGGCCCTAGGCCGTCTCTCGCGGAGATCATCAACTGTTGCGCGTTCGTGAATCATCCGGCACCTGCATGGACTCTTCGGGCACCGCGATCTAGCGTCTGGCGGCGGCGCGACATCAGACGCAATGTCAACAACCCTGAAGAGACACGGAGGTAGTCCGGATGTTCCGAAGAGCCCTGCACTGCGCCGTGGCACCGGTCGTCGCCGCATTCACGGTGATGTACGGGGTCACGCCCGCCCAGGCGGAGGAGATACCCAAGGCCCCCGGCCACCGGCTGGTCAGGAACTACGAGGGCGCCGCCGCGACCCCCGCGCCGCTGCCCGGCGAGGCCCCGCCGCAGCACCCGTTCCTCGCGCCCAACGGCCGCAGCGGCATGCACTCCGACGCGGCCGGCAGTGCCACGTCGCCCTGGTCCGGGCCGCTCGGCAGGGACCCGAAGGTGACCAGCGAGAAGATCGCCGCCCTCGGCGGCGAGTGCGCCACCGCCACCTTCGACGCGGGCGGCCGGCTCGTCACGGTGTGCGGCACCTTCTCCGGGTTCAAGGTCAAGCTGCTGGAGCCCCGTACGCTCGCCACCCTCGCGGAACACCAGCTCCCGCAGCGTTCCTCGACGGTCGAGGCGATCACCTCCCTCGACTTCTCGAAGATCTTCAAGGACACCTCGGGCGGCGCCTACTTCTACCTGGACAACCAGGACCGGGCCGTGCTGGCCGACTCCCGCCAGCACATCCTGCGGCTCTCCCACTCCCAGAACCCCGACGGCAGCTGGAAGTTCACCGTCGACGACGACTGGGACCTCACCGGCCACGTCCCGCACGACTGCGTCACCTGGACCAACCTGCGGCCCAGCGGCACCTGCGACCCCGTCACCTCCGTGATGCCCGACTGGGACGGCCGCATCTGGTGGGTCACCCGGCAGGGCCGCGTCGGCACCGTCGACCCGGCGACCGCGCAGATCCGATCGGTCCGGCTGGCCGGCGAGGAGATCCAGAACTCCTTCTCCGTCGCCCGGGACGGCGTCTCCATCGTCTCCGACCACGCCCTCTACAGCTTCCGCGCCGCCGCCGACGGCACCCCCGAGGTGCAGTGGCGCCAGACCTACGACCGCGGCACGGGCACCAAGCCCGGCTCCGTGAACCAGGGTTCGGGCACCACGCCGGACCTCTTCGGCGACGGCTACGTCGCCATCACCGACAACGCCGACGACCGGATGAACGTCCTGGTCTACCGGCGGGGCACGGTCGTCCCGGCCGACCGGCGGCTGGTCTGCAAGGTGCCGGTGTTCGGACCGGGCGCCTCGACCACCGACAACTCCCTGATCACCTGGGGCAACAGCATCGTCGTCGAGAACAACTACGGCTACGAGAACGTCACCACCCTGCTCCTGGGCAAGTCCGTCGTCGGCGGCGCGTCCCGCATCGACGTGCGCGCCGACGGCAGTGGCTGCGACACGGTGTGGCAGAGCCCGGTCCGCGCGCCCTCCGTGGTGCCCAAGCTCTCCACCGCGAACGGGCTGCTCTACTTCTACGAGAAGGAGCCCAACGCCTGGGGCATCGACGCCTGGTACCTCACCGCGGTGGACTTCCGCACCGGTGAGCGCCGCTGGCGGCAGCTCACCGGCACCGGCCCGCTGTACGACAACAACTGGGCCCCGATCACCCTCGGGCCCGACGGGACCGCGTACGTCGGCGTCTTCAACGGCATCGTCGCGGTCCGCGACGCCGGCTAGCGGGCCCCTGCCGGGCCCCTGCCGGGCCCCGTTCCGACGGGGCCCGGCAGGCCCGCGCAACGCCCGCCCGGGCCGGGGCGTTCAGCGGCCGCGCGGGCACGCCGGACCGGGGGAGACCCGGCAGATCTCCGCCAGCCGGGCCCCGACGTCCACGCTCCACAGCCGTACGGTGCCGTCGGTGCTGCTGCTCGCCACCGTCCGCCCGTCGGGCGAGAAGGAGACCCCCCACACCGCGCTGGTGTGACCGGCCAGCGCGGCCACCGGGCGGCGGCGGGCCACCTCCCACAGCCGCACCGTGCGGTCGTTGCCGCTGCTGGCGAGGGTCCGGCCGTCGGGCGAGAAGGCGAGGCCCCGCGCGGAGCCGGTGTGGCCGGTGAGTGCCGCCTCGAAGCGCCGGCGGCGGGCGTCCCACAGCCGTACGGTCCCGTCGTTGCCGCTGCTCGCGAGGGTCCGGCCGTCCGGGCTGAAGGCGACGCCCCGTACCGCCCCCGTATGGCCGGTGAGCGCGGCCAGCTGCCGGCGCGCGGCCACGTCCCACACCCGTACGGTCAGATCGTCTCCGGCGCTCGCCAGGGTGCGTCCGTCGGGGCTGAACGCCACGCCGTTGGCGAAGTCCGTATGGCCCGAGAGCACGGCGAGGGAGCCGCGCGCGGCCACGTCCCACAGCCGCACCGTGCCGTCCGAACCCGCGGAGGCCAGGGTCCGCCCGTCCGGTGCGAAGGCCAGCGAGAACACCGTGCCGCCCGGGCCGGCCAGGGTGCCGGCCGGGCCGCGCGCCGCGAGGTCCCACAGCCGGATCGTGCCGTCCGAGCCCGCCGAGGCCAGCGTCCGCCCGTCGGGGGCGAAGGCCACCGAGAACACCGTCTCGGTGTGACCGGCGAACGTGGCCACCACCCGGCGCTGCGCCACGTCCCACAGCCGCACCGCGTGATCCGCCTCCGCGGTCGCCAGCAGCCTCCCGTCGGGGCTGTACGCGGCGTGCCAGACCTCGGTGAACGGACGCGAGGTCAGCACCTGGCCGCGCAGGTCCCACAGCACCACCGACTGGTCGAAGCCGGCCGTGGCCAGCAGCGTCCCGGCCGGGTCCACCGCCACCCCGAGCACGTAGTCGGTGTGCCCGGCGAGGGTCGCCGTCAGCCGGCCGGCGCGCACGTCCCACAGCCGGGTCGTCCCGTCGCCGCCCGCGCTGACCACCGTCGTCCCGTCCGGGGTGTACGCCACGCCGTTGACGTCGTCGCTGTGCCCCGTCAGCGTCGTGGTCGTCCGGCGCCCGGCCACGTCCCACAGCCGCACGGTCCGGTCGACGCCCCCGGTGGCGACGCTCTGCCCGTCCGGTGCGAACGCCGCGCCGAGCACCTCGTCCGTGTGCCCGGCGAGGACGGCCAGCGGGCGGGCGGCCACCGGGTCCCACAGCCGTACGGTCCGGTCGGCCCCGGCCGATACGAGCGTGCGGCCGTCCGGCGCGTACGCCAGGGCGTTGACCCGGCCCGTGTGGCCTTCGAGCGAGGCCACCGCCCGGTGCTCCCCGGCGGTCTCCCACAGCCGTACGGTCCCGTCGGGGGCCGCGACGGCCAGCGTCCGCCCGTCGGGTGCGAAGGCCACGGCCCGGGCGCCGGTGGTCTCCGGCGCCAGGACCGCGGCCGTGCGCCGGCCGGTCACGTCCCACAGCCGGGCCGGGCCGTCCGTGGAGGTGGCCGCGAGGATGCCGCCGTCGGGGCTGAAGGCGACGGCCCGGACCCGCCCGGGCAGGGTGAAGGACGCCGTCGCACGGTGGTCGGCCACCCGCCGCAGGGTCACCGAGCCGTCCGAACTGGCCGTCGCCAGAACGCCGTTCCCCGGGGCGAAGGCCACCGCGTTCACCGGGCCGCCGTGCCCGCCGAGCCGGGCGACGAACGGCTGGGACTGGGTGCTCAGCAGCGCCCCGCGCGCCTCGGTCGTCGGCGAGGTCCGGTAGGCCTCCGCGGCGAGCCGCATCGACCTCTCGGGCTGGCCCGCCGCCAGCGAGGCGGACTGCAGGGCGAGCGCCCGCGAGCGGGCGACGCGCTCCTGGCCGAGCGCGCCCGCGCGCTGCTCGTACGCCAGCCCGCCGGCCCCCACCGCCAGCACCAGCAGGACCACGAGCGTGGCCAGCATCCGCTGCCGCAGCCGCACCTGCCGCCGTGCCTGCCGCTCCCGGGCGTACTCCCCGGCCTGGCTGGCCCGCAGGAAGTCCTCCTCGCGCGGGCCGAGCCGGCTCCGGCCGTCGAGCTCGTCGGCCCACGACCGGGCGGTCTCCAGCCGGGTCCCGCGGTAGAGGGCCGACGGATCGCGGTCCTCGCGCTCCCATTCGGCGGCGGCGTGCGCCAGCTGCTGGTGGATCAGCAGCCCGGCCCGGTCGGCGCGGATCCAGCCGCGCAGCCGCGGCCAGGCGTGCAGCAGGGCCTCGTGGGTGATCTCGACGGTGTCGCGGTCCATGGTGACCAGCCGGGCCCGGACGAAGGTGTCGAGCACGGCCGCGGCCCGGTGCGGACCGGTCGGCTGCTCCGGCAGCGCCGTCCGGTCCATCCGGCGGCGGGTCACGGCCGCGCCGTCGGCGACGTGGACCAGCCGGACCAGGACGCGGCGGATCGTGCGCTGCTCGGCAGGGTACAGGCGGGCGAAGACGGTCTCGGCGGTCCGCGCGATCGCCCCCTGGATGCCGCCGGTGCGTTCGTACCCGGCGACCGTCAGGGTGGATCCCGTGCGCTGCTGCCAGGTGGCCATCAGGGCATGGGAGACCAGCGGCAGCACGCCGGAGGGCGTGTGGCCGGGTGCGTCCTCGCGCAGGCCGGCGTCGCGCAGCAGCAGGGGGACCAGCCCCGGTTCGAGGGTGACCCCGGCGAGCTCCGCCGGGCGCGTGATCGACTCCCGGAGCTCTGCCAGGGTCATCGGGGGCAGCACGAAGAGCCCCGAGGCGAAGGCCGGGGCCAGGTCAGGCAGGTCCAGGCAGCTGCCGGTGAAGTCGGCCCGGACGCCGAGCACCACGACGGCGGGATCGGGACCGTCACCGGCCGGCCGGGACGTGGACAGGGCCGACAGCACCCGGGCGAAGGCGTGCCGCTCGTCCTCGTCGGAGCAGAGGGTGAACAGCTCCTCGAACTGATCGACGATCAGCACGGGCCGGACCGGCGGGGCCTCACGGGCGCCGTCCTGCTCCCCGTCCTGCTCCCCGTCCTGCTCCCCGTCCCGCTCCCCGTCCTGCTCCCCGTCCCGCTCCCCGTCCCGGTGCCCGTCCCGTCCGCCGGCCGGGCCGGGGGCGGCGTCCGCGAGCCGGCGGACGGCTTCCAGGAACGCCGGCGGCCGTTCCCGTAACTCCCGGGCATCGAGGCCGAGATCGCCGTCCAGCACCTTCGCGGCGCACACCAGCAGCTCCTCGAGCGGGTGGGCCGTGGGGGTGAACCGCACCACCGGCCAGGCCTCGGCGCCCGGCATCGGGAAGCCGCCGACGCGCCGCAGCGCCGGGACGAGGCCCGCGTTCAGCAGCGAGGACTTGCCCGCGCCGGAGGGGGCGACCAGCATCAGCGGGCCGTTCCCGATCCGCTCGAAGACCCGCTCGACCAGCTCGGCCGTGGCCCGCTCCCGGCCGAAGTACCAGCCCGCGTCCTGAGCGGTGAAGGCCGGCAGGCCACGGTACGGGCGGGCGCCGGCCTCCGGCCGCGCCTCGCCGGGCGCGAGGGCGGGGCCGGGGCCGGGGACCGGCCCGGGGTCGGGCGGGCTCGTCTCCCGGACCAGGCGCAGCAGTTCGCCGTCGGCCCGGAGCACCTCGTCGCAGCGCCGGGCCACGTCCGCGGTCACGCGCTTGGAGCCCGTCTCGATCTTGCTCAGGTAGCCCTTGCTGTAGTGCGTGCGGCGGGCCAGGTCGGCCAGCGACATGCCGCGTTGCATCCGCAGACGTCTCAGCTGCGCGGGAAACGGCAGGGTGCCGGTGCCGTCGGATGCGTACGCGTGACCGGCGTTCGGCCGGTCGTCCGAATCCCCCAAGACATCCCCCAGGGCCATGCGCTCAGGCGGCGAGACGGTGGCTCCCAGGCTACAGCGGGGGTCGGACGGACAGTCAATTTGCGGTCGCACCGTCGTACCGGTCCCGATCGGGCGGCCGCGAGGGCGCGCTGCGGCCCCCGCGGGCCGGCCTGCCAAGGCGACGCGCGGGCGGCCACCCGTCCGGACCTCGAAATGAGGCCGTTTGCCCGCGGTATGTATCCATCCGCTTACCCGGTGTGGCGGGCGGACCTGATCGCCCATAACTTCAAAATCGTGACGAACCGACAGCTCACGGTCCTCGCATGCATCTCAGTCGTCATGGCCACAGGCCTCGGCCTGGCAGCGCCTTCGGCCGCCGCGGCCCGACGCACGGTGCATCCGGGAGAATCGATCCAGGAAGCGGTGGACGCCGCACGGCCGGGAGACACCATCTTCGTGCTCCCCGGCACCTACCACGAGAGCGTGCACATCACGAAGTCCCTGACCCTGCGGGGTTCCGGGGCGACCACCGTGATCACGCCGCCGGCCGCGCCCCCGCCCGCGCGCGCCGAGAGCCCCTGCGCACAGACCGGCAACGGCATCTGCGTCATAGGAGCCGCGGAGAAGACCGTCAACCGGGTGACCATCCGGTCGCTGACGCTGACGGGCTTCAAGAAGAGCGGCATCTGGGCCTCGCGCACCGACCGGATGACCGTCGAGCGGGTGACCGCCGAGAAGAACGGCACCTGGGGCATCGCCCAGGAGCGGTCCACCCGGGGTGCGTTCCGGCACAACATCGCCCGTGACAACGCGGAGTCCGGCATCTTCGTCGCCAACACCATCGACCGCGAGGGCGGGGCCACCGACACCCTCGGCGCCGTCGTCCGCAACAACACGCTGACCGGGAACCGGATCGGGGTCACGGTCAGGCGCGTGCGGAACCTGTCCGTCAACGACAACACCCTCACCGGGAACTGCGGCGGGATCTTCGTCGTGGGAGACGAGGGCGAGCCGGGCGCCGGCGACATGACCATCCGCGGCAACCGGATCCACGAGAACAACAAGTTCTGCCGCGGCAACACCCGCCTCCCCGACATCCAGGGCGCCGGCATCGTCCTGACCGGCGCCGAAGAGACGCTCATCCGTTCGAACTCGATCCGCGGCAACGTGGGCGCCTCGCCGCTGTCCGGCGGAATCCTGCTCTTCAAGAGCTTCGTGGGCGCCACGAACACCGACAACGTCATCAGGGACAACGAGGTGAAGGGCAACAAGCCGGCGGACCTGGCCAACCAGGGGACGGGAGCCGGCAACAGGTTCCTCGGCAACCGGTGCGAGACCTCGCAGCCCACGGGGATGTGCTGACCGGTGTTCCCCCTCATCAGGAGAATCGAGGCCGTATGACCACGGTAAGTCCCACCCCCACCCCAGTCCCCGCCACCGCCCCCTCCGTCGACATCAAGGTCGCCTCCGGGGACACGGCCGCCCCCCAGTCCGCCATGCGGCTGCGCGAGCTCGTCTTCGGCGCGGCGATCGCCGCCGCCGTACGGGCCGCCGCCCGCCTCGGCGTCGCCGACGCCCTCGGCGAGACGCCCGCCACCTCGGACGACCTCGCGGCGGCGGTCAACGCCGCGCCCCAGCCCCTGCACCGGCTGCTCCGCGCCCTGTCCTGCTACGGGATCTTCGCGGAGACTCCGGACGGCACCTTCGTCCACACCGAGATGTCCCGCATGCTGCGCGAGGACGACCCGCACAGCCTGCGCTACATCTCCCTGTGGTGCACGGAACCCTGGACCTGGCAGGCCTGGCCCCGGCTCGACGAGGCGGTGCGGTCCGGCGGCAGCGTCTTCCACGACCTGTACGGCAAGGGGTTCTTCGACTACCTGCACCAGGACGCGCACGAATCCGCCCACGTGTTCAACCAGGCCATGACCACCTCCAGCACGCAGTCGGCCCTCGACGTCGCGGAACTCCTCGACCTCACCGGGGTCTCGGTGGTCGCCGACATCGGCGGCGGCCAGGGGCACGTGCTGGCCGGCCTGCTGGAGAAGCACCCGGCCGTACGAGGGGTCCTGCTCGACCTGCCCGGCGTGGTGGCGAAGGCCGACCGACGGCTGCGCGACGGCGGACCGCTCGCCCGGCGCACCGACATCATCCCCGGCGACTGCCGCCACTCCATCCCCGTCGCCGCGGACCTGTACATCATCAAGAACATCCTGGAGTGGGACGACGACAGCACCCGCAGGACCCTGCGGAACGTGATCGAGGCGGCCCGCCCCGGCGCCAGGGTCGTCATCATCGAGAACCTCGTGGACGACACCCCGTCCATGCGGTTCACCACCGCCATGGACCTGATGCTGCTGCTCAACGTGGGCGGCGCGAAGCACACCAAGGGCAGCCTGCTCGCCCGTATGGCGGACGCCGGCCTGGTGGTCGGCGAGGTCCGCCCGGTCAACGCGTACCTGCACGCCTTCGAGTGCACCGTCCCCCTCCCCGGGTGACGGCGGCGGACGCCACGACGCCCCGGGACCGGCACGGAGCCGGTCCCGGGGCGTCGGGCGCCCGGTACGCCTCAGGCGTCGGTCATGAGCGTGCTGTTGACGAGGTCCAGGAACTCCCGCGGCGACTTGCACCGCTCCGCGTCGGGCGGCAGGCTCCGGCCGCCCCGGTTCTCCAGCTCCCCGACGATGCCGAGCAGCCCCAGCGAGTCGAGCCCCCACTCCTCGAAGTCCGCGTCGGGGCGTGCGGCCATGGCCGCGGGGTCGACGGTGATGCCCGCGCCCTTGTGCATGAGGGCGGCGAGATCGTCCATCGTCAGTCGAGTCACTCCAGCGGTCATGACGGACCTCTCCTCAGACTTGCGCCGGCGCACGCCGGTCGGTGATCAGACGCATTTCGGAGCGCCACAGGAAACGGATGAGCTCGTCGTCGCTCGTGGGGACGCCGTCCTTGGCGCTGTCGAGCAGCCGGGCCAGTACGGCCGCCTTGTGGCTGCCCTCGACACCCAGCGCCAGGGCGGGCCGGGCGTCGAGCGGGCCGGTGAGGTCCACGAGCCGGACGACGAAGTCGTCGCGCTGGAAGACCGTGCTGGCCGAGATGGGGCTCGTGGGGTCGTCCACGGCGGCCTCGTCCTGGCGGGCCAGCAGCCGCGCCAGAGCCGTGCCGCACCCGTCCTTGGCGGGGTAGAAGAGCGCGTGCCGCCCGGTGTCCTCGGCCTCGGGCAGGCCCGAGGCCACGTGGTGCACCGCGGGGAGCGCCGCGCGGGTGAAGAACATCCGGGCCGACCCGGGATCGTCGAGGTCCCGGTCCTGCTCGAGGTGCGGGTTGAGGGCCTCCTCCAGCGCCCTGACCCCGGGCTGCCGGGCCACGTGGCGCAGCGCCGCCAGGAGGTCGCCCTCCACTTCGACGGCCCGCACCACGCGGTTGCCGTGCATGAAGAGGGAGGTGCGGCGCAGCCGGGTCTTGTCGTCGACGCGGGCCTGCGGGGAGGCGTACCCGGCCAGGAGCTTCGCGACGACGGCCTCGCTGCCCGGCTTCACCGTGAAGGTGAGGGCGTGGCGCACGACGCCGTCCCCGCGGCGGGGCGTGGCGGCGATGGGCGCGGGCGCCGGGTCGGCGCCGGGCGCGGAGTCCTTGCCGGTCTCCCGCAGGACGCTGAACCGCAGCGAACGGGTGTCGCGCACGCAGCCGTGCAGCGGCTGGACCGTCGCGACGTGCTCCTCGCTGTTCAGCCAGGCCAGGAAGGGCGGGGCGCTCTCCCATTCGCTGGTGATGAGCCACTGCGAGGGGTTCTCGATCGACTGGCACAGCTCGTCGCGGATGTGCCCGGGAACGGTCGACACCCGCCGGCGCATGTGCTCGTAGACCTCGAGGAACTGATTCTGAGCCCCGTCGTACAGGTCCAGCAGCAGTACGACCCGAAGCCTCGCGCCGTCGAAGGCGGACTGGGATATCCGTTCCGACAAGGTCGTCATCGTTCACACTCCTTCGGCATATCGCGGTCGCCACGGGGGCGGCGCCACCCGAACCGATCGTGGTCCTGTAGTGCCATCGGCGCGAGAGGGGAGAACCAAGCGGGTGAACGGGCGAGGGAACGCCCCTCGCACAGGGCATGGAAGAGCCATGAAGGAAAACGTCGACCACCGCGTCCCTGTCCTCATCGTGGGCGGCTCGCTGGTGGGCCTGTGCACCTCGCTGTTTCTGGGCCGGCACGGCATCAGGCACATGCTGGTCGAGAAGCATGCGGGCACCTCGATGCATCCGCGTGGACGCGGCATCAACGTACGGACCATGGAGCTGTTCCGGGTCGCCGGTGTGGAGGGCCGGATCCGCGAGGCCGCCTCGGTCCTGGCGGACAATCACGGCATCCTGCAGGGCGGCTCGCTGACCGGCGAGGATCAGGAGTGGCTGTTCCAGGAGATCGACCCCGGGGGCGCGCTGGCCCGTTTCAGCCCGTCGGCGTGGTGCCTGTGCAGCCAGAACGACATCGAGCCGGTGCTGATGTCCGTGGCCCCGACGCTCGGGGCGGACCTGCGCTTCTCGACCGAGCTGCTCTCCTTCGACAGCGACGACACCGGCGTGACGGCGCTCGTCAAGAACCGCGACACCGGGGAGCACAGCACCGTGCGCGCGGACTACCTGGTCGCCGCCGACGGCCCGCGCAGCCCCGTACGGGAGCAGCTCGGCATCGGCCAGACCGGCCACGGCGACCTGTTCCACAACGTGAGCATCACCTTCCGCTCCCGCGGGCTCGCGGAGGTGGTCGGCGACCGGCGCTTCATCGTCTGCTACCTGACCAAGCCGGACGCCGACGGGGCCCTGCTCCCCGTCGACAACCTCGAACGGTGGGTCTTCCACGCGCCCTGGCACCCCGACCAGGGCGAGACGCTGGAGGACTTCACCGACGAACGCTGCGTCGAGCACATCCGCCGGGCCGTCGGCGCGCCCGGCCTGGACGTCGAGATCACCGGCAAGGCGCCGTGGCACGCCGCCGAGCGCGTCGCGGAACGGTACGGGTCGGGGCGGGTCTTCCTCGCCGGCGACTCGGCCCACGAGATGTCCCCGACCGGCGCGTTCGGCTCGAACACCGGCATTCAGGACGCGCACAACCTGGCCTGGAAGCTCGCCGCCGTGCTGAACGGCGCGGCGGGGCACCGGCTGCTGCAGAGCTACGAGGCCGAGCGGCTGCCCGTCGCCCGGGCGACGAGCGAGCGGGCCTCGGCCCGCTCGGCGGAGCACAGCCATCCGGGATACGAGCCGGAGCCGGCCCCCGGTCCGCGCGGCGGCGGCCGGCCCGGCGGGGTGCTCACCGTCGCCATGGGCTACCGCTACAGCGTGGGCGCCGTGCTGGGCGCCGACCCGGAGCAGCCCGTCGTGCCCGAACGGATGCGGCTGGCCGGTGATCCGGGCACGCGCGCCCCGCACATGTGGCTTCACGGAACGGAGGGACGCAAGTCCACGGTGGACCTCTACGAGCGGTCCTTCGTGCTGCTCAGCTCCGAGGGCACGCCCTGGCGCTCGGCGGCCCGGTCCGTCGCGGGCCGGCTGGGCCTGGGCTTGGACGCGTACGCGATCGGCACCAGTCCGGAGGCCGACCTGGCCCCGGAGGAAGGGGCCGACTGGGCCGAGGTCCACGGCACGACGAAGACCGGCGCGGTCCTCGTACGCCCGGACGGCTTCGTGGCCTGGCGTTCGCCGGAGGCCGTGGTCGATCCGGAGTCCGTCCTCCACGAGGTCCTGAGCCTGCTGCTGTACCGGACCTGACGCCCGTCCCGGCCCCCGCACCGCCCCTCGGCGGAGCGGGGGCCGTCGCGTGCCCGGCTAGGTCGTCTCTTTCGGATCTTGCCGGTTAAGCCCGCGTCGTCTGGTGCCGTGCATCGCAAGGCGGAGGGGCGCCCGAGTACTGGACGTACTTGGGCGCCCCGACAACGC
>NZ_JBHXNP010000111.1:0-28751 GCF_042719495.1 Streptomyces sp. NPDC058525 | reverse complement strand
CCCTCATCGAGCTCTCCGAGTTCGTTAAGGCCTTCGAGGAGAAGTTCGACGTCACCGCCGCCGCCGCGGTCGCCGTTGCCGGCCCCGCCGGTGCCGCCGCCCCCGCCGAGGCCGAGGCCTTGTGGGGAACCGACGGCGGCACGGAGTCGGTCCGCCGGCTGCTGCCCGAGCCGGAGGTGCTCGTGGTGAAGCAGGGCGCCGACGGGGCCACCGTCTTCGCCCGCCCGGCTCCGGGCGGCCCCGACACCGCGGTCCACGAGCCCGCGCCCACGGTCGACGTGGTCGCCTCCGTCGGCGCCGGGGACGCCTTCGCCGCGGGATACCTCTCCGCCGAACTGCGCGGCCTGTCCATCCCGGAGCGGATACGCCACGGCCACCTCGCGGCCGCGTCCGTCCTCACCAGCGCCGAGGACCTTGCCCCACCCCCGCCCCGGGAACTGGCCGACCGCCTCGCCGCCTTGGACGCCCGGACCTGGCGCGAGCTGCACCTCACGGCGGGCTGGAGCGTACGTCGCCCCGCGACGCCGGGCGCGGACACTTCGGCCGCCCGGCCCGGTGGCGGCGGACGGGCAGCGCACTCGTGAGCCAGTCCGTCGACCGGGCGCTGAGCATCCTGCCCCTGCTCGCCGAGGGCCCCGCCGACCTCGGCCGCGTCGCCGACCACCTCGGAGTCCACAAGTCCACGGCGCTGCGCCTGCTGCGCACCCTGCGCGAACACGGCCTCGTATACCGCCAGGACGACCAGAGCTACCGGCTCGGCGCCCGCTTGTTCTCCCTGGCCCAAGGGGCGATGGAGCAGCTGGACATCCGCTCGATCGCGCACCCGCACCTCGTCGCGCTGAACGAGCGGATCGGCCACACCGTCCACCTCGCCGTGCACGAGGAGGACTCGGTCGTCTACATCGACAAGATCGAATCCCGCTACCCGGTCCGGCTGTACTCCCGGATCGGCAGGCCGGTGGCGATCACGGTGGCGGCCGTGGCGAAACTGCTCCTCGCCGACCTCCCCGAGCCGGAGCGCAGGGCCCTGGCCGAAGGCCTCGACTACCCCCTGTACACAGCCCGTTCGACCCGGGACCCGGCCGCGTTCCTCCGCGAGCTGGCGACCGTACGCGAGCAGGGCTGGGCCGCCGACCTCGGCGGCCACCAGGAGGCCATCAACTGCATCGGCGCCCCCGTCCGGGGCGCGGACGGCCGCGTGATCGCGGCGATGTCGGTGTCCGCACCGGCCGCCGTACTGCCCGAACGCGAACTGCTGGCCCTCCTCCCGGTGCTGCGGTCGGCCGCCGACGCCGTCGGCCTCGACTGCGCGGGAGGCAGCACCCGCCCCTGGAAGGAAGAGCAAGGGCAGCACGCGCCATGACCGGAACCACCATGACCGGATCCACCATGACCGGATCCACGATGACCGGATCCACGATCACCGAAATCACCATGACCGAAACCACCGTGAACGAAACCACCATGAACGGAACCATCGTGAACCACGAGAAGACCGCCATCACCCCGGCCACCCACACCGCCCCGCCCGCGAAGTTCTCGCACGGCGTGCGCAAGGGCAACTTGCTCCAGGTCGCGGGCCAGGTCGGCTTCCTGCCCGCCGTCGAGGGCGAGCCGCCGACGCCCGCGGGCCCCACCCTGCGCGAGCAGACGCTCCAGACCTTCGACAACGTCCGCTCCGTCCTGGAAGCGGGCGGCGCCACCTGGGACGACGTGATGATGATGCGCGTCTACCTCACGGACGTGGACCACTTCGCGGAGATGAACGCCCTCTACAACGCCTACTTCGAGGAGCAGGGCCTCACCGCGCCGCCCGCCGCCCGTACGACCGTGTACGTCGGGCTGCCCGCAGGCCTGCTGATCGAGATCGACGCGCTCGCCGTCCTCGGCTGACAGCCCCCGCCCCCACCCCGTGACCCGCCGCGGCCGGGCGGCCGACGACCCGCCGCCGCCCGGCCGCCGCGCGAGGAACCACGCGCACCTCAGCTCCAGCATCACGCCCCCACCGTGAATCTGCCGTGAATCCGCCGTGTTCACCCCACGCCCCGCAACCAGTGCCGGGCCCCCACCCATGCGAACAACGGAGTTCCCATGCTGCCTGTCGCCTCCACACCCCCCGAGACACCTCACACCGGGGGCCTGCTGGCCTTCATCGGCGGTACGGGCGGTCTGCTGACCGTGGCCGCCCTCGGCATCGCCCTCCTGCTCGTCCTGATCATCAAGGTGCGCCTCCAGCCGTTCGTGGCGCTCCTCGCGGTCTCCATAGCCGTCGGCCTCGGCGCCGGCCTCTCGGTCACCGAACTCTTCGGCACCGTACAGAAGTCCGCCGCCGTATCCATGATCGAAAGCGGCATGGGAGGCATACTCGGGCACGTCGCGATCATCATCGGTCTCGGCACCATGCTCGGGGCGATCCTCGAAGTCTCCGGTGGTGCCGAGGTCCTCTCCGAACGCCTCCTCAATCTCTTCGGAGAGAAGCGCGCGCCGCTGGCCATGGGCCTCACCGGTCTGATCTTCGGCATCCCCGTCTTCTTCGACGTCGGCATCTTCGTCCTCGCACCGATCGTCTACGCGGCCGCCAAGCGCTCCGGAAAATCGATCCTGCTGTATGCGATGCCCCTGTTGGCCGCCCTGTCCATGACGCACGCGTTCCTGCCTCCGCACCCCGGGCCGGTCGCCGCGGCGGGACTGTTCGACGTCTCCCTCGGCTGGGTCATCGCGATGGGCATCGTCTGCGGCGTGCCGGCCGTGCTCGCCGCCTGGGCCTACGCCGGCTGGATCGGCAAGCGCGTCTTCGTCCCCGTACCGCAGGACATGGTCGAAGCCGCCGACGAGGCGAAGGCCGCGGTCGCCGCCGAGCAGCGCACGGCCGGAGTCACCCCGCCCGAACGGCCGGTCTCGCTGGCCACCGTCCTGCTCATCATCGGTACGCCGCTCCTGCTCATCCTGGCTGCCACCTTCTCCTCGATCATGCTCGACCCGTCGACGCTGCGCTCCGGCATCGAGTTCTTCGGCAACCCGTTCGTGGCGCTGACGATCGCCCTGGTGATGGCGTACTACCTGCTCGGCATCCGCCGCGGCTGGTCGCGCAAGTCCCTGGAGACCGTCTCGACCGCCTCCCTCAAGCCCGTCGGCAACATCCTGCTCGTGGTCGGCGCCGGCGGCGTCTTCGGCGCGGTCCTCAAGGGCTCCGGCATCGCGGGCGCCCTGGCGGACACCTTCGACGGCATGGGGCTGCCGGTGATCGTGCTCGCGTACCTGATCTCGGTGGTCCTGCGCGTGGCCCAGGGCTCCGCGACGGTCGCGATCGTCGCGACGGCCGGCATCGTGGTCCCGCTGGTCGAGGGCGGCGGCCACTCCCAGCCCTTCCTCGCCCTGGTGATCATGGCGATCTCGGCGGGCTCCATCTTCGCCTCCCACGTCAACGACGGCGGGTTCTGGATGGTGTCGAAGTACTTCGGGATCTCGGAGCGCGACACCCTCAAGTCCTGGACCGTGCTGGAATCCGTCCTGTCGGTGGCCGGCTTCGCGGTGGCGGCGGCCCTCAGCATCGCCGTCTGACGGCCGGGGGTCCCACGACACGGACAACCCGCCCGGTTTCGCGGCACGAGATTCGTGCGAGTGGCCGCTTTCCGCGAAGGAAAGCGGCCACCGTGCGGAGGCATGGAGGGCAGGCTGCCCAACCGGCCCACCCTCGCCGACGAGTACCGGGTCAGCGTCGACACCATCAGCAAGGCGGTCAAGGAGCTCGCGCGGGAGGGCCTGGTCATCATCTCCGGCCGATACGGCACCCCACGTGCTCGATCAGTCTGCGAGGATGACCGTGTGAGCAAGCAAGAGTGGGAGGCCCTGACCGAGTCGGAAAGGGCCTTCCTGATCAATTCCTATGAGATCGACATCCTGCCCGGTGTCTGGGGTGACCTCGACGAAGCCGGTCACTCCTCGCCGGTCGGCGAACTGGCGCAGGTTCTGCTCGGTCTCGTCGACCGCGGCTGGATCGAGGTGCGCAGGGTCGCGCCGTGGACTTCCCCTGCCGGACAGGAAGGGTTCCAGCCCGGCGAGCTGGTGCCTCGTGACCGGCTTCCGGCGCTGCTCTGTGACGCGGCCAACTGGGAATACCCCGAAGACGGCGACTGGATCGGCGCGTTGACCCTGGTCGAGACCGCAGAGGGACGGAAGATCACTCGTATGTCGCCCGAGGAGCTGACCGAGTAGGCCGGCCGCCATCGCGGACCCCTCCGGTTCCTGCCGGCGCGCGTGCCGTGCCTACGGGTAGGGATCTCCGGGACCGGCCCCGGGGTCGACGCCCGTCAGGACGCAGCTTGCGTCCCACAACCGTGCCGCGGCGGAGGCGTCGGCGAGGTGGTTCCACATCGGTTCTGGTCGGGGCTCGCCGCGCAGGCCGAAGACGCGGGGCCCCCACAACTGGCCTCCGCGCACGGCCGGGTCGAGCACCGCCCGGACCGCCGGCCATGCGCCCGCGTGCTTGCCCTGCACGAGGAGGGCCGCAGGTGCGGCTCTCAGCAGGGCGCCGGTGGTTCGCGTATGGACCGGCGGCCGTGACGGAGTCAGGGAGTCCAGCGCGCCGCCGGGATGGACCACCACGCTGCTCACGGTGCTGCCGGCCGTGCGCAGGCGGCGGTCGAGTGCGACGCCGAAGTACATCTGTGCCAACTTCGAGCGTCCGTAGGTGCGCCCCGGCCGGTAGTCCGTTCGGGACTGCAGGTCGTCCAGGTCGAGTCGTTCGGACTTGGCCGCGAAGCTGCCCATGGTCACGACGCGGGCCGCCGGCGCCGCCGACAGCAGCGGCATCAGCCATCGGGTCAGGGCGAAGTGCCCGAGGTGGTTCGTGCCGAACATGAGCTCGTGACCGTCCCCGGTCTCCCTGCGCGGCGGGTCGTCCAGCGCCACGCCGGCGTTGTGGACCACCGCGTCGAGCCGCTCCACCCCCAGCGATGCCACCGCCGTCTCGAGCGACGACAGGTCGGCGAGGTCCAGCCGTACGGCCCGTACCCGCGCACCGGCCACCCGCGCACGGATCGAGGCAGTGGCGGCCTCGACCTTTGCGGGATTCCGGCTGCCGAGTACGACGGTGGCTCCGGTCGCCGACAACTGCTCCGCGACGAAGTACCCGATGCCGGCGTTGCCGCCGGTCACCAGGAAAACGCGGCCATCGGCACGCGGCAGCCGTTGGACGTTCCAGGGCGGGGCGGAGGGTGTGGACGACATGGCGGCGGCTCTCCCTTGCTGGTGAGGGCGGTTGCGACTGTTCCGCCGGCGACTCGGCACCCACGGTTCCAGCATCCGCCGACACATCGCCCATCGATCACCGACAGCCCGCCGGGCAGCCGACACTCCGCCGACGCGGGTCAGGACCCGCCGGTCCGCTCTCAGGGCGGGACATGGGGCAGCCAGGTACTCCAAATTATTTTCACTCTATTACCGCATTCGAATTAGCCATGATCGTCTGCGAGTTTTCCGTGCTTATGATTCCTGCGCCATGACAGAACATCGGAATTGCCGAGCGTTACGTGAATCAGCTGATGTGGTCATCCTCGGAGCCGGTCCCGCCGGCCTGGTGCTGGCCAACCTCCTGCTCGACGCCGGTATCGACTGCGTCGTCCTCGAACGCGCCGCCCGCTCCCACATTCAAACCCGGGCCCGGGCCGGGTTCCTCGCGCCGAACACCGTACGGATCCTGGACCGCCACGGCCTCGCCGACGGGCTGCACCGCCACGGACAGACCCACGGCACCTGCGAGTTCCGCACTGCGGACGGCAGCTTCCGCCTCGACTACGGCGCCCTCGGCCGTGGCGAGCAGCACACCGTCTACCCGCAGCAGAACCTGGTGACCGACCTCCTGACGCGCTACCTCGACGCCGGCGGGCGGATCCGCTTCGGCACCGAGGCACTGACCGTCAACGACGCCGACGGCACCCGGCCGTACGTCACCACCCGCGAGCCGGACGGCAGCCCGACCCGGTGGGACGCCCGGTACGTCGCCGGCTGCGACGGCCGACACGGCGCGGCCCGCCGTTCCCTGCCGCCGGGCACGGTCCGCCACCACCACGACCACGGCGTGAGCTGGCTCGGACTGCTCGCCGAAGCCCCGCCCAGCCTCGACGCCGTCGGCTACGCCGTCCACGACCGCGGCTTCGCCGGCCACATGGCCCGCAGCCCGCAGGTCACCCGCTACTACCTCCAGTGCCGACGCGGAGCCCCTGCCGACGCCTGGCCCGAGGAGCGGATCTGGGACGAACTCGACCTGCGGATGCGGGCCGCGGAGCACGGCCCGCTGCGCAGGGGGCCCATCATCGAGCGCGGCGTCGTCGACCTGGTGTGCGACGTGGTCGAATCACTGCGCCACGGCTCGCTCCTGCTCGCCGGAGACGCTGCGAGCCTGACCGCCCCGGCCGCGGCGAAGGGGGCGAACCTGGCCGTCCTGGAGGCGGAGATCCTGGCCGGAGCCCTGGCCGAGGCGCTCTCCAGCGGGGACGACGCAGCCCTGGACCGCTACTCGGCGCAGTGCCTGGCACACATCTGGCGCGCACAGGAGTTCACGCAGTGGATGACGGGGCTGCTGCTGCACGCGATCCCCCACCAGGACCGCTCGGGCGGATCGTTCTTTCACGCCTCCCTGCGGCGCGCCCGCCTCGACTCCCTGCGCACCTCCCGCGCCCACCAGGACTGGTTCGCCGAGAACTACGTCGGCGTGTGAACCCACGCCCCACCACCCCCCGCTCCGCTCCAGCACCATCCTGAGGACAGCCACCGCGATGACGACGACTCTCCCCGACGGTCCCCACCTGCCCGCAGCCGCGATGCCCTCCGCCGCCGCGGCGCTCATTGACGAAACGATGCTTCTCGACGACACGGACCGTCTGCGCGCGGCAGCGGCCTTCGTACGGGAACACGAGAGCAGCACCCTGCTGCCCCTCCTGCTGCCCGGCCTGCACGGCCCGGAACTGGAATCGCTCGCCGCGCACTGCCGGTTCGCCCATGTCGGCCTGCTGCTCTTCCCGCGCGACCCCCAACACCTGCGCAGCCAGCTCGCCGACTGCGGGCTCGCCGCCTACACCCCGTCCCACCCGAGCGTCGTCGTACAGGAACGGCTCGCCCGGCGCCACCGCCGCGACGCGCGCGAGCTCGACGTCCGCATCCTGCGCCCCCGCGTCCACGGCCCGGCCGGCGAGCGCCGCGCCGTAGAGGTGTTCGCCCTGACGGTGCCCGCCGGATCGGACCTGGAACCGATCGCCGCGCACGAACGCGCCCGCGACCACGAGGCGCACCTGGCCTTCGAGCTGGAGACCCCCGACACGCTGCTGCTGCGCGGTCTGTGCGCAGTGCTCACCCGGCACGGCGCCCGCCCCGACGGCGGCGGGTACAACCCGCACGAGGACGGCACCGTCCTGTACTTCACCACCCCCGCAGCCGCGACCTGCCGCTACCGGCGCTTCGAGCTCTACGCGTCCGGCGACCACCGCCACGCCCTCGCGGCCCATCTCGACGAGCACCCCGGTGCGGACCGGCCCGCTGAAACGCTCCTCCACCTGCTCACAGGAGCATGGACCACACAAGCCCTGGCCACGTTCGCGCGGCTGCGTCTGCCCGAGGCCATGGACACCGCCGCCGCCACCAGCACCCGGGAACTCGCCCGGCGCACGGCCACCCACCCCGAGAGCCTCGCCACGCTCCTGCGCTACCTCACGATGCTCGACGTCGTGGCCGAGGGCGAAGAAGAACAGGACGGCTTCCGACTCACCCCGCTCGGAAGCCTGCTCCGCGCGGACACCCCGGACACGATGCGCCCACTGGCCCTGATGTACGCGGGCCCCTTCTACCGCTCCTTCGGCGCCCTCGACCACACCGTACGGACCGGGCGTCCGGCCTTCGACCACCTCTTCGGCGAGAACCACTTCGACCACTTCGCCCGCGACCCCGCTCTCGCCGAGCTCTTCGCCCGGTCCATGGCGGCGGGCTCACGCGTGTTCGAGCCGCTCCCCGATCACCCGGTGATCACGGCGGCGGCCCAGGCACCCACCCCCGGAACCGTCGTCGACGTGGCCGGCGGCAACGGGGCACTCCTGGGGCGCATCCTCACCGCACACCCCAAGCTGCGCGGCACGCTCCTGGAGCGCCCCCACGCGGTCGAGGCCGCCCGACGCTCGCTCGACGGCATGGGTTGCGGCGCTCGCTGCGACTACCGCAGCGGCGACTTCGCGGACGTACCCCACGGCGGCGACGTCTACATCCTCTCGCGCGTACTGCACGACTCGGACGACGCCCGGTGCGGCGAGATCCTGCGCCACTGCGCCCGCGCGATGCCCGCCCACGCCGACCTGCTGATCGTCGAACGGCTCCTTCCCACCGACGGCTCGCCCTCGCTGGCCACGGCCTGGGACCTCCACATGATGTGCAACGTCGGCGGCCGCGAGCGCCGTACCGACCACTACGCCCGACTGCTCGCCGACGCCGGCCTGGAGCTTGTCGACCGCACCCCCTTGCCCCTGGAGGCCTACGTCCTGCACGCCCGCAAGGCCCCGTCGGCCGCGATCCGATAGCAGCGGTCGGGTCCACGGCACCGGGCACACGCCTGACCATGAAGCCCCTCGACGACACCGATGTGGCCGTCCCCGACACCGAGGACCCCCACCAGGTCGGCCGGAGCCTGGGCCGGCAGGGGATGTGGCAGCGCGGCAAGGACTGGATCGCCACGGCCAACAGCACCTGGCTCCACCTGGGCGACTACCGCAACGCCGCCGACGGCTGGGAAGCGATGTTCCTGCCCAACGGGCTGGGCACCGTCGAATGGCGCCTGGGCTGGGCCGTCACCATCCCTCCCGGCACCTTCCTCATGGTCATGCCCCCACCCGACGGCCCGCCGGACGGCCTCACCGTCCCGCTCGGCGTGATCCCCGCCGAAGCCGTCAACAGGATGGGGGAGCGCGGGGGCATGACCATCGCGGTTCGGCCCCACCGGGACGTCACCGTCCACCGAGGCCAGGACATCGCCCGGATCGTGCTCCTCCACTCCGACTCCCTGCGCACCATCACCCACCTGCAGACAGCCTGGCCCGACACCGCGGAGAGCGACCCCGCCAGGCCCGCCAGACCGGATCCGGGAGACGCTGAACCAGGCCCCCCGACCGGCCTGCCGCCCGTGGACCACGGTGCGGCCGCCCGGCCCAAGGCCGGCCGATGACACTTCGCCCAGGCCTGCCGCACACTCGCCACGACCACCGGCCGGACCCGCTTCGAGCTCGCGGACAACGCCGGCCTGGTGGTGCCGGGCGCGCCGGTCAGCGGGTGGTGTAGCCGCCGTTGAGGAAGAGGGTCTGGCCGTTCGCCCACCAGCCGTCGGTCAGCATGTGCCGGACCCACGGCACGATGTCTTCGATCTTGGTGAGGTCGCCGTTCATCGCGGACGATTTGTGGTAGGCGATGGAGTCCTCGTCCTCCGCGGGGTAGAAGAACGGGGTGTCCATGGGCCCCGGAGCGATGTTGTTGACCGAGATGTTCCGGCCGAACAGCTCCTTCGACAGGGCGCGGGTGAAGTGCTCGACCGGTGCCTTGCTGCCGGCGTAGGCGGAGTACAGGCCGGTGTAGGCGGCGAGCAGCGAGGTGACGATCGTGATGATCTTCCCGCCGTCCTCGATCCGGCGGGCCGCTTCCCGCATCACGAAGAAGGCGGCCTTGGAGTTGACCGCGAACATGCGGTCGTACTCCTCCTCCGTGATCTCGGTCATCGGCTTCTTCAGGACCATGCCGGCGGTGTTGATGCTGTAGTCGAGCCTCCCGAACCTGTTCAGGACCTCGTCGAAGACCCGCTCCACCTCGGCGACCTTCGTCAGGTCGCCCTGGATCGCGAACGCCTTGCCCGGCCCGTTGTTGATCTGATCGACGACGTCCTCGGCCTTCGCCCGGGAGGAGTCGCTGTTGTAGTGCACCGCCACCTGGGCGCCCTCCGCGCCGAGCGTGGTGCTGATCAGCCCGCCCAGGTTGCGGGAGGCGCCGCCGACGAAGGCGACCTTGCCGTCCAGTGTCTTCTCCGGGGTCGTGACCATGACAGCCTCCTGTGATGTGCCGAACGGGGATGGCGCGGCCGGCGGACACCGAAGGCCATGCCACGTGAAAGGGGATCACCGCGGCAGGGCGTGCGCATCTCGAACGATCCGATCGGAGCTGGAACGAACCGCTCACGACCTCCGCGCGGCCGCCCGGCGACACGCGGCGACGCCACCGTCGGGGCTCAGTGCGGGGTGGCGGGGTTGGCGGGGGTGGCGGGGGTGGCGGGGGTGGCGGGGGTGCCCGGGGTGGAGAGGGGGCCGGCGGGCTCGGCGTCGGGTGTGAAGAAGATGAGCATGATGCGGGCGCCCGGCGCGGTGAGGAGTTCGGCGAGGCAGCTGACGATCCGGCCGGGGCCGTGCACGGCGTGCCGGAAGGGGAGCTCCTCCCCGTCGTAGTAGGGAACGGGGGTCGTGGCGCAGGCTCGGTAGATCGGGCCGGCCACCGGGTCGTCGAGGACGTCCTGCTGGAATCGGGCGAGCCCGGGGCTGTCCGGGCGTAACTCCGCGGCATGCCGCAGGTGGGGCATGACGGCCGGAGCCCAGGTGTCCTTCCAGTGCATCAGGATCTCGTCGCGGGCCGTGGGGTCCAGCAGCAGCCAGCGCAGCACGTTGGTCGGGACCTGCCCGCCCGGGAACAGGCGACGGAACTCCTCGTTGTGGACTATGAGGTTCCCCTCGGCGTCCATGACGTACGCGACCGCACCGGTGAAGTGATCGACGGCCCGCTGCCACAACCCCGAGACGGACATCCCGGCAGTGCCGTGCAGCGGCCCCGGCGGGTTCTCCTTGCGGGTCAGCATCCACAGGAACGACCAGTCCTGTTCGCTCAGCCGGAGAATCTTCGCGATCGCGGTGAGTAATTCGCCGCCGGGGGTGGGGAGTCGTCATGGAGCAGCAAGAGCAGCACGTCCTGATCGCCGGAGGCGGTCCCGTCGGCCTCTGGCTCGCAGCCGAACTCCGGCTGGGCGGGATCCCGGTCACCGTCATCGAACCGCGCACGGAGATCGACGAGCGCTCCAAGGCGCTCACCATCCACCCGCGCACCATCGAGGTCCTGGCCGCGCGCGGCGCGCACCGGCCCTTCCTCACCGAAGGGCTGCGCATCCCGAACGGCCACTTCGCCATGCTCGACACCCGGCTCGACTTCCGGGACCTGGACACCCCGTACCCGTACACCCTGTTCATGCCCCAGGCCCGTACCGAGGAACTGCTCCAGGAGTTCGCCCTCGCGCTGGGGGCCACGATCCTCCGCGGGCAGCGCGTCACCGGCTTCACCGAGGGCCCGGGATCGGTGACCGTCCGGGTGGAGGGGCCGCAGGGGGCGTACGAGACGCGGGCGGCCTACCTCGTCGGGTGCGACGGCACCCGCAGCACCGTCCGCACCGCCGCCGGCATCGACTTCCCCGGCACGCCGTCCACCGTCCTCGGCTGGCTCGGCGACGTCACCCTCGACCGTCCGCCGCGGACCGGCTTCAGCCTCTTCACCCTCCACGGCGGGGTGATGGTCGCCCCGCTGCCCGGCGGACGCCACCGCATCGTCGGCGTCAGCCCCGACAGCCTCACCACCGAGTGGCCCGGCGACCTCACATGGGAGGAACTGCGGCAGAAGGTCACCGCCGTCGCCGGCGAGGACTTCGGCATGCGCGACGCGTCCTGGCTCTCCCGCTTCGGCAATGCGACCCGGCTGGCCGCCGAGTACCGGCGCGGCCGCGTCCTGCTGGCGGGCGACGCCGCCCACCAGCACTACCCCGCCGGGGGAGTGGGCATGAACGTCGGCATCCAGGACGCGCACAACCTCGGCTGGAAGCTGGCCGCAACCCTCAACGGCCGCGCCCCCGACACCCTGCTGGACACCTACCACGGCGAACGCCACCCGGTCGGCGTCCAGTTGATGGAACACAGCCGCGCCCAGACGGCGCTGATGGCCACCTTCACCCCCGAGGGCCTCGCCCTGCGCTCCCTGCTCGACGGGATGATCGTCACCCGGCCGGAGTTCGGCCGCGCCCTGGCCGAACGGCTCACCGGCCTCTCCGTCGCCTATCCCGCCGCCGACCCCGGGGCGCACCCGCTCACCGGCACCCGCGCCCCCGACCTGGCCGTCACCGGCACGGACCGTCGACTGCTGAGCCTCCTGCACCCGGACGCGCACCTCCTGCTCGACCTCACGGCCACAGGCACGCTCGCCGTCCGCCTGCCGCGCCCCGGCCCCGCCGTTCACACCCCGACCGCCACCCCCTTGCCGCCCGCCTGGAACGGCGTACGTGCCGCGCTCATCCGCCCCGACGGCCACGTGGCCTGGGCCGGTACCGACGAGGACGACGACAAGCTGGCCGCGGCCGCGCACGAGGCCGTCTCCACGACCGGAAGGGCCACAGCCATGACGGAGGCCGCGGGGAGCGGCAGGTAAGGACAACGCGCCTACGGACAAAGACATGCGCAGGGGCGAGGGACCGCTCCCAGGACCTCATCCCCCTCTCCGCGCACGCCCTTCGCGAGCCCGTGGCGGTCTCGGCACTCTCCGGGCAGTGTCAGTGCGGGCGTTGATACTGCGGGGATGGAACCCAGCGACCGGGGATCGTTGCCCCGAACCGTCCGCGACTGCGTGCTGAACGCCAACGGCGAAGGCTGTACGTACTGCTCGTGGGAGAACGCGGCCGCGGTCGATCACCTGGTGCCTCTCGACGAGGGCGGCCGGGACGACATCACCAACCTCGTTCCGGCCTGCCGGAGTTGCAACAGCAGCAAACGCAACCGCACCGTCGGCCAGTGGCGGCACGACATCGCGGCCCGCCCCGCCCCACCGGACGTGTTCACCACCTTCCTCGCGCCGAGCCGTGACTACCACGACCCCGACCGCGTGGTGGACATGGATCGCGGCGACCTGGACCGGCACATCACCCGGGTACAGGACGAAGTGGTCGCTCTGTTCCGCGAGCAGCACGAGGCGGCTCCCGGAGTCCGGCGGGTGACCCTGTACCGCGCCGACATCCGGCAGATCGACCTGCGCCGACAAGTGACATCGCCCCAGGTCCCCACCGGATAACCGAACGTTCCCACGGCACACCTACGGCCACCCTTCAACCGAGGCAGGAGCCCCCCCGTTGTTCTTCTCTTGGCTCCGCAAGGGGCCTCTGGCCTTCGGGTCCGGCATGACTTCCCCCTCCTGTTGTTGATGATCCAGGGGGTGGGACAAGAAGACCACTCAAGGAAAGCAAACACCCAAGCCCTGCTGTGCTTCGTCCCGGATGGAGCGGCCACCGTCCACGACCCGCTGTCGAACGCCTCGAGCATCACGAGGCATCGGGAGAAGTCGTCGGCCTGGAGTTCGGCTCCGACCAGGTCGTCAGCCGAGCGCGCTGCGATGACGGTGAGCCAGTGGTTCTGTTCGAGGTCCGCGGCGAAGGTCTGCAATGCGGACCAGCTGAGGATGAATCCGGTCGGACTCGCCTGCACCAGGTCCTCGAACGCCTGGAAGCTCATGCCGTTCGGCATGACGCCCACTCCGTCAACCTCCAGGATGCTCCAGACCCAGTCGTTGTCCGGGATGAACGGCAGCAGGTCCGCCAGGCGAATGTAGTAACCGGGGCCTTGCAGCCGAAACTCCGTTGAGTCCATCTCTCCGAGAGGCCGTTCTGCTCACATCGACAGACTCCTGGACTCGGCTGCCGGTAGCTCGTAAGGACACCCAGCGGCGTCCGGACAACGGTACCGAAGCGTCGGCCTTGGGCGCCTCCATCCGGTGGGCGGTATGCGGCGACCAGGACCCGGGACGGCGTAGATATCCTCGCGGGCGTGATCTACGAGGGAACGACGGGAATGGACGAGGGCGCTCCGACAACAGCGCGCCTCCGCGATGTACTGGACCGTGCCGGGCACGTCGTGATCGCCGAGGGGCCTCCTGACAAGGCGGACTCCGCCGACGTGGCGCGGATCGTGGTGACCGGTACCGAAATCGCGGGCTTGGCCCACGTGCTGGCCATCGTTGACGGCGGTACCGGCGACCGGTGCCGGTGCAGAGGCTGGCCGACGATCACGGTTCACGATGTGAAGGGCGAACTGATCGCCTGCTGGACGCTGCACCACCAGACGGGTCTTCGAGGAATCGGTGACTGCGACGCCGACCTGCAAGACGGTCCGGCACTCACCGAGTGGCTGGCGGAGCGGGGCCTGACCGGATCTCGGGAGGTTCAGGCGGGGCTGGCGTTGCAAGAGGCCGAGGAGGACCGGCGCCGGCTGCGGTGGATCCAGGCCGCGCCCGCCGGGCTACGCGATACGGCCGTGGAGGTCTCGGAACCGCCAGGGCGCGACCTGCAAGCCCGGTCCGGTCGCCTTCGCGACGCCGAGGCCCGGCTCGCGAGGCTCGTCCATGAAAGCTACCCCGACGGGGTCGAGCGGATCCGCATCCTGCTGGCATGGGCCGGGGTTGCCGCCCGGGAGTCCACTGGCGGCCTGATGTGGTACGACATGGCGATCCAGCAGCAGCTGCTCTCCGAGGACCACGAGCTCATCCTCACCGCGCTCGCCACGGGATCGCCGAGCGCTGCCCAACTCGACGGCGCCGCCGAAATCTTCGGATCCCTCGAATGGACCGGAGCGCACGGCAAGCGGCTGCCCGAGCCGCTGCGGTCGATGCTGATCGGCCACATCCAGGCGGACGGCACCGACCCCATGAGGTTCCGGATGCGCCACGGCTACTACGGTGCCAAGCGATCCGCCTGACAGGAGGCACTGGGGGAAGGGTAGGAGGCGGGTCAGCCCACTCCACCCCGCCGCCGGCGATGCGCTGACGACAGGTGACCCGCACCGCGTCGCCTCCACACCCGCGCCGGTCACAGCCGTTCGCTACGGAACCTCTCCGACGCCGGCCTTCCGGAGGCGGTCCGCGAGCGTGGCGGAGAGCTTGAGGATACGGGTGCTGCGCTGCTCGGTCGGATCGTCCAACTGGTGCGCAATGCCGATGAAGGCGCCCTGACGGAAGATCTGCGACCGATTGAGGTGCAGCGCTGCCGGGTTGCTTCTGGTGTCCGTTCCGTCCAGGTCGAGGCCCTGGCTCTCCTCACCGCGGCGTTCCAGCTCCACCTTGATGAACGTCGGCACCCGGAGCTCTTCGATGTCCTCGACGACGTCGACGTACGCCCGATGGGCGGCAGCCGCATCCGGGAAGGCCAGGACCAGGAACTCGGCCCGGTTCTCAGCGGCGTCCTCACTCCGGCCGAACTCCACCCGACCGACCGCGGTGGCGTTGTTCTCGCACTCTGGTGCTCTCTTGCAGAGGGAGAGACCAGCCGCCGACGTCCGGACCTCCGGTGTCCCGGCCCAGGGATACTCCGTGGCGTCCATACTGCCGCGGTCCGGCAGGATCTGGCGGACCGTCTCGGCCGTCGGTGGAAGACCAGCAGCGTGGTCGACAGAGGGTGCCGCGCCGGGTTGCGACGGCGCACCGCGTGGTGCGTCATCCGTGCTGCCGAACAGCCGCACACCCCCGTAGGCACCGAGGGACAGCCGCCCGCCGGGGGTGTTGTTGATGGTCAGCGGGCCGAGCGAGATCTGGCTGCGTGTCACCTTGCTGGAGCTGAGGATCACGCTGCCGGTGTGCTGTGCTGAGGAAGCGTGGAGAAGCAGTGCGAGCCGCTCGGCGAACTCGGAATCGCTGCTGATCTCTTCGGCGAGGGCTGCCTGCACACCCCTGTTGGCCTCGGGACTGTCCGGCGCACTGATCAGCTCGTCCACGGCGGCCCGCCCGCGATCGGAACGACCGAGCCGGCCTCGTACGAGATCAGCCGCCGCCGTATTCGCGGCGCCTGACACCGCGGCGGACAGGGCTTGCGCAGCCATCGCCGCCAGGTCGGGTGCATCCATGTCGGTCCCCCCTCATGCCGTCCCGGTCTCGCCACTATGGTCATGCTCGCGTCAGTACGACGCAATCGGCGAGCGAGATGGGTGCCTGACCCGCAGAGAGATCGGGTTCTGGCAGGCTGATCGAGTGAGCGGGAATGCAGAGGCGTTCGGTGGCCGGTTTCGGGATCGGCGCGAACGCAAGTATGGATATGACTTCCTCGATGAGGTGCTGGTGCGTTGCCCCCGGTGTGATGGGTGCGCCTCTGTCACACCCCACCCCGGGGGCTTGGACCTCCCTCGGCGGCTGCGGTGCATGGGGTGCGGCTTCTTCAAGGATCGGAAGGTTGATTCTGCTGTCGTGGGCGGCATTGTCGATCCCTATTTCCAGCTACCGCTGTGGTTGCAGGCGAGCTGCTGTGGACACGTCCTGTGGGCGTACAACGTGCGCCATCTCGATCTTCTGGAGGCCTATGTGGCGGCCAAGCTGCGTGAGCGCGGAGAGCTTGTGCCCGCGGCTCCGACGAGTCTGGTCGAGCGGCTTCCCACCTGGCTGAAGGCTGCCAAGAACCGGACCGAGGTCTTGCGGACGATCAGGCGCTTGCGGTCCACGCTGCCCGCTGGTGGGTGAGCTTCCACGCCTGGTGGAGCTCGGTCGGAAGAGTCCCGAGGTGCTGGCCCTGGCCGGATCGATCATGCGTGGGCTCTTCAGGACCACGGCGCCGACGACCGCTGTCCCGGCCAAGGTCTGCCGGCCAAGTCCTGGCCGTGATGGCGATCCTTGAAAGCGGCGGCTCTGGCCGGGGCCCGGTACCATCCGACACTGCCGGCGAACACCCACTGGTCCCACTGGCCGGACGCTGGAACCCTCTAGCGCCTGCTTCGCCTGGTACCGAGTTGCCGGTCAAGTGGCTCGGCATCGCGTGCCCTCACGACCCGGCCTTGAACGGACGTCGCCGGCGTCAGTCGATGATTGGGCCGGCAGCCGACCAGCGCTGGCCAGGGGGCCTCTGATGGCCGGAATCCAGCGGAGTGCCACTCGCATCGACGACTGCGTAGTCGACGACGATCTTGTACGGGTCGCCGTCCTCGTAGAGCCACACCGTGACGCAGCCCTTCGAGACACCAGTGTGGAACCAGACGTCGACGCCCTCTGCCTCGGAGCGCACGGTGATTACCTCCCCTGGTTTCATCCAGTAGTCCTCGCAGTACGGCTCGAGGAAGAGGCAGAGCTCGGTGTTGCCCCGGTTCTCTACCGGCATGCTGTTGCGACCCACGGATTCCCCCAAGATCGATGTCCCTCGACACACTAACCGCCAGTGCTACCGGGCCTCGGCGTGGGCCCGGGGGAGGGGTGGGAGCGGTACGCGGGGACGGTCGCGGGTCTGGAGGGGCGGAGGGGCCGCGTTCGCCAGTTCAGGTGCCAGTTCAGGTGCCGGTGCCGGTTCCGGTGCCGGTTCCGGATCCGGCCGGCCCGGGGACGTGAGCCCCGACTCGTAGGCCACGACCACTGCCTGGGCCCTGCTGCGCAGGTCCAGCTTGGTCATCGTGTGGTGGAGGTGGGTCTTGACGGTCGCCTCCGACACCACGAGGGCGGCGGCTATCTCCTCGTTGTTCATACCTGTGGCGACCAGCCGCAGCACGTCCACCTCACGGGACGTGAGCTGTTCGAGGGCGGTCGACCGCAAGGGCCGGGCCGGGCTCTTCGGTGCGTACGACTCGATCAGGCGGCGGGTCACGGTCGGCGCGAAGATCATGTCCCCGGCGGCGAGGACGGCCACCGCGTTCAGCAGTCGCGCCGGCGGCATGTCCTTGAGCAGGAAGCCGCTGCACCCGATCCGCAGGGCGGCGTAGATGTACTCGTCCTCGTCGAAGGTGGTCAGCGCGGCCACCCGGGGCGGCGGCGTGAGCCCGAGAGCGAGGATGCTCTCGGCCGCGGCCAGGCCGCTCATCCCCGGCATCCGGATGTCCATGAGGACCACGTCGGGGCGGTGCAGCGCGGTCGCGAGGACGGCGGCCTCGCCGTCGGCGGCCTCCGTGACCGTTCCGGTTCCGGGGGCCGCCCGTAATAACGCGGCGATTCCGCCCCGGATGAGCTCCTGGTCGTCCACGACAAGGATGTTGATCACATCAGCCCCCCGGCTCCCGGCCTTCGTTCGCGGTCGTTTCGAGCGCTGCGGGGACCCGGCAGGCGGCAATGCGGCCCACACCGGCGCGGTCACCGCCGGGCCGCCGTCAGCGGCAACGTGAAACGCACCTCGAACCCACCCCGGCCGCGCAACCGCACTCGGCACACCGTCCCAGATCTTGACACGTTCATGCAATCCCAGAAGCCCCACGCGCGCCGAGGAACCTGGCGGACGAGGACGTGCGCGGACGTGCGCGGCCGTGCCCGGACGTGCCGCTCCTCAACCCGTCGGTTGAGAAGGGCTCAGCCCAGCGCCGGAGGCCGCTCCCGTCCACCACCCCTGGTGGGGCGCCGAGTTCAACATCTCGTCGGTCGATCGGCCCTGGCCGCGGACCGTAACTTCCTCTCATCCCAGCCGCTCGCCCCCTCCCGGGGCGCAACCAACCGGAGAAATCCCGATGATGACTGCTTCCGTCCGGGCCCGTACCGTCGCCGTCGCCGTCGCCGTTGGGGTGGGCCTGGCGGCCACCCTGCTGGCCACGCAGACCGCGTCCGCCGACTCCAAGTACAACGAGTGCTCCAAGAGCACCGGGGTCCTCAGCATCGGCACCGAGTACGACCACGGCAGCCAGAACACCGTGTACGTGAAGGAGGTCAGCTTCACCATCGAGCGCAACGGCAACGCGCACAACAACGTCTACCTCCGGGTCCGCAAGGGCAACGGAAGCGACGTCTGGGCCTGGACCAGCGACGACAACGTCCGCGGCGGCAAGACGCACACGAAGACGGTCAACAAGCGCATCTCCAAGGTGGACAAGCCCTACTTCAAGGGCCACGCGACCTTCGACTCGGATCTGGGCGACGAGACCTGCGCCGCGTACATCAACTACTGACCGGAGGCGGCTGGGCGGACTCCGACTCCCGCCCGGCCGCACCACACGGCTCCGCACCACACCACACGACACCACACCGTACGAGGGAGCCGATCCAGTTGCGTTCGAGACGATGGCGACGGCCGGCCACCGGCCTGATGGCCCTCGCGGTGGCGGGCGTCCTCGCGGCCGCCCTGTGGGGTCCCGGCACCGGACCTCGTACCGCGTCCGGCCCGAGCGGCGGGCCCGCGGCGGCCGCAGCCGCGTTCGCCGCGCCCGTGATCCTCGACGCGGACACCCACGGCGCGATCCTCCTCGACCGCGGCCGGGGCGAGCTGCTGGGGATCCGCGCGGACGGCAGCGTCCGCTGGCGCGACCGCGAGATGGCATCCCGGCCGTACGTGTCCTGCCTCGCGCAGTGCCCCGACGCGGTCGGCTCCGGCTCCGCCGTCGAGACCCCCGCGACCTCCGTCGTCTGGCACCTGGGCGACGAACTGCGCATCGACACGGGCCGCTCCGACCTGGTGCTCTGGGCCGCGTCCCCCGAGGAGGCGCTCGTCCTCGCGCCCCGCGGCGACGGCGGCCACCTGCTGGAGCTTCCCGGCCGCCGGGCCCGGGCACAGCCGCAGCCGGTCGACGGCACCGACCCCCAGCTGTTCACCTCCGCCGACGGCAACCGCGCGCTGCTCACGTTCCGGTCACCCGGCACCGTCTACCACCCGCTCGAACGGCGCGACGGCACCTGGACCGCGGCACCGGCCGTCCAGGCCGCGTCGGGCAGCGCCTGCCTGGACCGTACGGGCGAGCGGGCGCTCCTCATGGGCGACCGCACCACCTCCCTCGCCGAAGCCGCGGCCGCACAACCCCGCGAACTGACCGTCCCACGCGGCGGGTTCTGCGCCCTGGTCGGCCGGCAGGCGCTCATTCAGCGGTTCACCAGCGACCCCGAGCGCGGCACCACGACGACGACCCAGGTGTACTCCCTCGACGGCCCGCTCCGCTGGGAGCGCGCGGACCCGGGCTTCCACCCGGCCCGCTGGGATCCAGAGTCGGGCCTGATCGCGCTGGCGACCGACACCTCACTGCACCTGGTCGACCCCCACGGCACGACCGTGCACACGGGCCCGCCCGTAGCCGACGTCTTCCTCCCGGCCTCCGGCTGCCTCCTCGTCCTGGACCCCGACCTGCACGCACACACCCGCCGCCTGACGACCCCCGCCGAGGGCCCGTCACCCTGCGGGGACTGGGATCGCGCACCACGCGCCGGCGGATGACCTCGTGCGCGCCCTCACCCGATTGGGCCACACTGGGCCCGACCGTTCGACTGTTCGACCGCAGGGGCGGGGCGGGGGAGATGGGTGAGGGCGACAACGGCGAGACGCGGTGCACCGTGACCGGCGCGGTGAGCCGGTTCGACACCTTCAACCCCCAGGGCCGGCGCGCCTCGGTCAGGGGCCCGTACCACGATCGCGGCACGGGCGTGAGCCGTGGCCGGGGAGCGGTCGCCTTCAGCGCCTCCGGCCGTTTCGCCCTGGGCATCTGTGGGGACGACGCTCTGCGCATATGGGACCTCGCGGACGGAACGTGTACGCGAACGCTGGCCGGACACGCCGCCGTTCCGACCGCTGTGTGGCTCGGCCCGGACGCACGCCGGGCGGTGTCGGCCGGCTCCGACGGCGAGATCCGGGTCTGGGACGTGGACCGGCGGTGCGTGCGCCGTGTTCCCGCACCCGGGCGCCTCCTGGCCATGGTCTGAGCCTGCTGCATCCCGCCCCCCGGAACCCCCACGTCAGGTCTGGTGTCTGCGGAGCAGCGGGGGTGAGGGGTTCGGCAGGGGGGTGGCGGCGGCGGGGGAGAGGCCGTCCACGACCAGCGTCACGTAGCGCCGCCAGCCGCCCTCGGCCGGATCCATGGTCCACAGCACGCTCACGAGCATGCCCATGACCCTCTTCAGGTCGTCCGGTACGAGGTCCTCCCGGATCACTCCGGCCTGCTGGCCCCGGGTGACCAGCGGGTCGAGGGCGTCGAAGAAGCGGGCGCTGGTCTCCGAGGTGAAGATCCCGGCGTTCCGTGCGGCCGTCAGCACGTGGTGCTCGTCCGCCGCCGACGTCAGGGCGGCCTCGATCACGGAGGTCAGAGCGCGGCGCGGGTCCTCATCCTCGAGGGCGCGCTCGATGACGGGGAGGACCTGCTGGGTGAACTGCTGGTCCAGTACCGCCCGCAGGAGCGCCGCCTTGTCCGGGAACCGCCGGAAGAGCGTCGCGATGCCCACGCCCGCGCGCCTGGCGATCTCGTCGAGCGGTGCGTCGGGCCCCTGCTCGGCGTAGACGTCGCGTGCCGCCCGCACGATCTTCTCTGCGTTGCGCAGGGCATCGGCGCGCATGGGCCTGGGGGTATCGGTGGGCACACCCCAAGCCTAACAAGTGATAGCCGACCCTTAGTTCGAGTTGACACCCCGCGAGCCGTGAAGTGATAGTTGGCTACTGAATAAGGTGGGCTCTTTCGCGCCGCCGCCGTGCCACCGTCCTGCCCGTCCCGCCGCACCATCCAGCTCCCCGCGTCACCGCGCACGGACGGCGGGGCGACCGACCCACGCCCCGAGGGACCCTCCATGTCTCAGCCGCCCGCGGCTCCACACACCGGCAAAGTGATCGCCACGCTCGCACTGGCGGGGATCACCGCGGCCGTCATGCAGACCTTGGTCACGCCTCTCCTGGCCGAGCTGCCCCAGCTCCTCCACACCTCCTCCTCCAACTCCGCCTGGGTCGTCACCGCGACCCTGCTGGTCGCAGGCGTGTGCGTACCCATCAGCGGGCGCCTGGGCGACATGATCGGCAAACGCCGCATGCTCCTGGCCTGCACCGTTCCGCTGATCGTCGGATCCGTGGTGTGCGCGCTGTCCAGCAGCGTCGTCCCGATGATCGTCGGCCGCGGCCTGCAGGGCATCGGCATGGGCATGATCCCCCTCGGGATAGCCCTGCTCCGCGACATCGTCCCGGCCGAGAAGCTCAGCTCCTCCATCGCCCTGGTGAGCGCCTCCATGGGCATCGGCGGCGGAATCGGGCTCCCGCTCGCCGCGGCGGTCGCACAGTACGGCGACTGGCGCCTGCTGTTCTGGGGCGCCGCGGGGCTCGCGGCCGCCGTCGCCGTCATGATCATCGCTTTCGTCCCCGACGTCCCGGTCGCGGCCAAGGGGCAGCGCTTCGACTTCCTCGGCGCGCTGGGCCTGGCCGTGGGCCTGGTCTGCCTGCTGCTCGCCGTGTCCAAGGGGGCCGACTGGGGCTGGGGCTCGGCCACCGTCCTCGGACTGTTCGCCGGTTCCGTCGTCGTTCTGGCGGCCTGGGGGTGGTTCGAGTGGCGCACCACCGACCCGCTCGTGGACCTGCGCACCACCGCCCTTCCGCGCGTCCTGCTGACGAACCTCGCATCGGTGTTCATCGGGTTCGGCATGTACGCGAGCATGCTGGTCATACCGCAGCTGCTCCTGTACCCCGAGGCCACCGGCTTCGGCCTGGGCCGGTCCATGCTGGCGGCCGGCCTGTGGATGCTGCCCGGAGCCCTGATGATGATGGTCGTGTCCCCGCTCGGGGGCAGGCTGACCAACGCCCGCGGACCCAAGGTCACCCTCGTCTGCGGCGCGCTCCTCCTGGCCGCAGGCTACGGCGCCGCCCTGCTGCTGGCCGGCACGGCCCCGGGCCTGATGGTCGCCGCCATGGTCATCAACAGCGGGGTCGCCCTCGCGTACGGAGCCATGCCGGCCCTGATCATGGGTGCGGTGCCCCTCGCGGAGACCGGCGCCGCCAACGGCTTCAACGCGCTCATGCGCTCCCTGGGCACCTCGGTCGGCGCTGCCGTCGTCGGCGTGGTCCTGGCCCAGATGACCACCACGGTCGGCGGCTTCACGTTCACGTCCGAGAGCGGCTTCCGGACCGGCCTGCTGCTGGGCGGCTGCCTCGCACTGGTCTCCGGGGCCGTGGCCGCCCTCATCCCCGCTCCCCGGGCCGAGCAGCGGACTCCGCAGGACCGGACGGGACCGGCGAGCGAAGCCGCCGGCGTGGCCGCGAGCTCGTAGCGGCATCGGCCGTCCCGCCCAGGCGGAGGGCGGGGCGGCTCCGTCAGCGCCTGGCCCGGCGGTGGGCGATCAGCAGGCCGAGCGCCATGCCCGCCAGCAGCGTCACGGTCAGCACGCCCCACAGCGGGATCGTGACCGTCGGGATCCACAGCCTGACGGTGACCCGCCCGGTGTTGACGGCGATGAACCAGATGGCGAGGGCGGCCAGGACGACGAAGCCAAGGGTGCGCAACCGCACGTCCCGGCCCTTGACGCTCAGCGTCGATGGACGATGTGACGTAGAGGCCTTCTGTGTCATATAGGCCATTATCGACCTGTACGGGGGATTGATCGACTGCAAGGCCGTCACGGGCGGCGGGAAGCAGGCAGCGGGCAGCGGGCGGCGGGCGGCGGGAAGCAGGCAGCGGGCGGCGGGCGGCGGGCGGCGGGCGGCGGGCGGCGGGCGGCGGGCAGCGGCCGGCGGGACGCGTCGCGCTCAGGCCGCGCTGCCTGCGACGCGCGCCTCCCCCGACCACCCGGGCGCCGCTGCCATGCTGATCGCCATGCGTGTTGCTCTGATCACGGCAGGCTCCCGGGGTGACGTCGCGCCGTTCACCGGGCTCGGGCACCAACTGGCGCTGGCGGGCCACGAGGTCACCCTGGCCACCCACCAGTCCTTCGCGGGTCTGGTGGCCCAAGCCGGCCTGACGTTCCACGGCCTGCCCGTCGACCCGCAAGCGGAACTGCGGACGGAGCACGGCCGCCGCCTGCTGAGCAGCAGGAGCGGACCGGGAAAACTGGCCTGGATGCTCGCCATGGCCAGACGCCTGGTGGGAGACATGGCCGCCGGAATGCTCGACGCGGCCCGGAGCAGTGACGTACTGCTGCTCTCCGCGTCCGTCGCGCCCCTGGGATACGCCATCGCGGAAGGGCTCGGCCTGCCGAGCCGCGGCGTCTACCTCCAACCGCTGGCCTCCACCGGCGAATTCCCACCGCCCGTCACGGGTACGCGCTCGCTGGGCGCGGAGGGCAACCGGCTGGCGGCGCGTGCGGTCAACGCCTCGCTGGACCTTGTGTTCGCGGAAGCCGCCCGCACCGTGCAGGGCGACCTCGGCGTTCCCCGAGACGGCAGCCGGGCCCGCCGCCGACGCCGAGAACGGCAGGAATGGCCGGTGCACCACGGGTTCAGCCCGCTGGTGGTACCCCGCCCGCGCGACTGGCGTCCGGCCCTGACGGTCGGCGGCTACTGGTGGCCGTACGATCCGCCCACCGCCGAACTTCCCGCGTGCGTACGGGATTTCCTCGACGCCGGTCCCGCCCCCGTCTTCGTCGGACTGGGCAGTCCGACGGTCCCGAACCCGCAGCGAGTGAGCCGGCTGATCGTGCACGCACTGCGCATGGCCGGCCTGCGCGGCGTCATCCAGTCCGGGTGGAGCGGTCTGCGGGCGGAAGGCGACGACATGCTGACGATCGGAGAGGTGCCGCACGCGCTGCTGTTCCCGCGCATGGCGGCGGTGGTCCACCACGCGGGAGCGGGAACGACGGCAGCAGGGCTCCGTGCCGGGGTGCCGGCCGTGCCCATGCCGGTGTGGTTCGACGGGCCGTTCTGGGCATCACGGCTGGCCGCCCTCGGAGTATCACCCGGATCCGTCCCGCTGCGGCAGTTCACCAACCCGGGCCCCCTGGCCGCCGCACTCGGCGCCGCCACCCGCGATCCGCACTACCGGCGCCGCGCCCACGCCATCGCGGCGGAACTCCGCGAGGAGGACGGAGGGAAGCCGGTACTGGCAGGGCTGGACGGTCTGGCGCCCTGACTGACCGGCGCCCTGCCGGGCCGGCGTCCGGCGGGCGTCCCGTCTCCCAGAAAAGAACGGACGGCGCCGAGCGGCGACGGCCGCTACTCCACCGGCACGAAGGCCTCCAACACTCCTGAGACCAGCCCGACCTGCGGACCGGGCAACGGGGACCACGTCCTCATGGACGGCTGCCCTGCGGTGAGGGAGGCGTGGAAGCGGTAGCGGTCGGCACGGTAGACGCCGCGGCTGTACTCGCAGGGCCGGTCGTGCTGGTCGAAGGTGAGCTGTTCCGTGTTCAGGACGGGGGCGCCTTCGGCCAGGTCGAGGTGACCGGTTTCCTCGGGCGGCACGAGGGAGGCGTGCACCGAGTAGCGGGCGTGCCTGGGTACCTTCGCGCTCGGTGAGCGCCGTGAAGAGCGACACCGAGGTGAAGTCGATTTCGGTCAGGCCCGGCACGCGTTCGGCCGGGACCAGGCTCACGGAGTGGCAGATGGCCAGGCCGCTGAAGTGCCGAACCCGGTCGAGTTCGAAGATCTCGTCCCCGGGGAGCACGGCGAGCTCCTCGGCTTCGTGGAAGTCGGCTGGGCGGAGGCGTGCCGCGAGGACGCGGGCCGTGGCCTCGAAACCGAGGGAGCGGGCGTACTCCTGGAGGCCGCCGACCGATTCCGAGGTGTGGTCGAACGACGGGGCCGGGGCGTGGGTCACGTGCCAGCCCGCACGCTCCACCGACGCGACGAGGCCGTCCTCTTCCAGTGCGCGCAGCGCCTTCCGCACGGTCTCGCGGCTGACGCCGAGCCGGTCGCACAAGTAGCGCTCGGAAGGCAGTCGCGCCCCGGCGGGGAAGTCTCCCGCGGTGACGGCATCGGCGATGGCGCTGTATGCCTGTGCGTGGACTCACCGCACAGGCCGGGCGCGACCGGATAGAAGCCAAGGCCTTGGTGGGCGGGTACGTCACCTGCCGGGCGCTGGCGCTCGAACTCGACGTGAGCGCCATGACCATCAACCGGGACCTGCAGGTGCTGGCGAGGCAGGGCCGCCTGTACCGGGTACGAGGGGGAGCGGCCGCCCCGAACCTCACGCTGAACGAATACGCGCAACGGCTCGACCGCAAGACAACGGACGGCCGCCCCCGGGCCTGGACCGCACGCCCGCAGGCCCAGTAGCGCAGGCTCAGTAGCGCAGGGCCGTTCCGACGCTCGCTGCGACGTCACCGGACAGGGCGCGGGTGCTGCGGGCCGTGCCCTGTCCGGTGGCCCCGGCGGCCACGTCGGAGACGGTCATGACGACCGTGTCGAGCAGGTTGCCCCCGGGGTCGCGGAAGTCGACCTGGACCGCGAAGGACTTCGCGCCGTCGGCGGTGTTGGACACCGTGACCGGCACCGTGCTGCGCCCGTCGGCGTCCTTGGCGGGCGTGCCCAGCCGGACATCCGTCTTCGCGTCCACCCCGTCCTTCACGCTGTCGAGCTTCTTCTTGGCGTCGGCGGCCGCGGCGTCCAGCCCCGCCCCGACCGACTGCACGGCCGAGGCCGCCTTCGACGCGACCTCGGACGGTGTGGTGTCGCCGGAGCACCCGGCGGTGCCTACGGCGAGAACCGCCAGCGCAGCGGCTACCGGCAGGGTGCGCGTCCACGCACGGTACATACGGGCCTCCATGGGGCTCCGGTGGCCGGCGCGCGCGTACTACGCGTGGGTATGCGGCGCACGTGGCCGCGCCGGCACAGAACCGTCGGCGGATACCGACGGGCCGTCAGCAGCCACATCATGCCGCCCGGGGAGCCGGGGCGGCCGGTAGCCGCCCCGACACCACCGCACACCCAGCCGATCGCAGCAGCGGCACCCGCGTGACGGGCGCGTGCGGTGGGTCGAGGGACCGGTTCACGGTCACCGGGCCTCAGCCGGTCAGGCGGTGTGTGCCGAGGCGGGAGGTCATCTCGGGGTCGCGGTGGTCGAAGAACAGCGATGCGCCGGTGTCCAGGGTGGCGATCCGGGCCATCTGGTCGTCGTTGAGCTGGAAGTCGAACACGTCGATGTTCTGTGCCATGCGGTCGGGGCTGACCGACTTGGGGATGGAGACGATGCTCCGCTGGATCAGCCAGCGCAGTACGACCTGCGCCGCGGACTTGTCGTACGCCTTCCCGATCTCGCTGAGTACGGGGTGCGTGAACAGGTTGTTCCTGCCCTCGGCGAAGCCGCCCCAGGACTGGTGCTGGACCCCGTGCTCAGCCATCAGGTCGTGGTCGGTGGCGCGCTGGAAGAACGGGTGGGTCTCGATCTGGTTGACCGCCGGGGTGATCTCGTTGTTGAGGATGAGGTCCAAAAGCCGGTCGGGGTAGAAGTTGGAGACCCCGATCGCCTTGGCCAGCCCCTCGCGGTTGACGGCCTCCATCGCGCGCCATTGCCCGTAGACGTCGCCGTACGGCTGGTGCATCAGGTACAGGTCCACGTGGTCCAGGCCCAGCTTGGCCAGCGACGTCTCGAAGGAGCGACGGGCGTTGTCCTCGGCCGGCGCGTCCTGGATCCACAGCTTCGTGGTGACGAACAGCTCCCCGCGCGGGATGCCGCTGGCCTTGATGGCCCGGCCCACGGCCTCTTCGTTGCCGTACGCGGCCGCGGTGTCGAGCATCCGGTAGCCGGCCGTGAGCGCGTCGGCGACGGCCTGCTCGGTCTGCTCCGGGGGGATCTGGTAGACGCCGAAGCCGAGGATCGGCATCCGGACGCCGTTGTTCAGAGTGACGCTCTCCATGGGGACCTTCCTTGTCGTCGGGGTGCGCGGGCGCTGCCGGGCGGCCGCTCGGCGCGATCGGGGTCAGCGTTCGAGCATCTGCGCCTGGGCTGCGGTGTGGGTGTCGCCGGCGGCCGGCGGCAGACTGCCGAGCCGGTCGATCTGCTCGCCGCTCAGCGTGAGACCGTCGGCGGCGGTGTTCTCCTCGACCCGGGCCACACGCTTGGTGCCGGGGATCGGGGCGATGTCGTCGCCCTGGGCCAGCAGCCAGGCCAGCGCCACCTGCGCCGGGGTGGCGCCGACCTCCGTGGCGAGGGCCTGGACCTCGTCGGCGATCGCCAGGTTGCGCCGGAAGTTCTCGCCGGTGAAACGCGGGTTGTCGCGCCGGAAGTCGCCTTCGTCGAACTGGTCGGTGGAGCGGATCGTGCCGGTCAGGAATCCGCGCCCGAGCGGGGAGAACGGCACCAGGCCGATGCCCAGTTCGCGCAGCACCGGCAGCACCCGCTCTTCGATGCCACGGGTCCACAGGGAGTACTCGGACTGCACCGCGGTGACCGGCTGGACGGCGTGGGCGCGGCGGATGGTGTCCGGGCCGGCCTCGGACAGGCCGAAGCCGCGTACCTTCCCCTCGCCGATCAGCTCGCCCACCGCCCCGGCCGTCTCCTCGATCGGGGTGTTCGGGTCGACCCGGTGCTGGTAGTACAGGTCGATGTGGTCGGTGCCGAGCCGCTTGAGCGATCCCTCGACGGCGGTGCGGATGTTGGCCGGGCTGCTGTCGAGTGTCCACGGGCCGGCGCCGGCGTGGGAGACGAGGCCGAACTTCGTGGCCAGCACCACCTGCTCGCGGCGGCCCTTCAACGCCCGGCCGACGAGCTCCTCATTGGCGTACGGGCCGTAGATCTCGGCGGTGTCGACCAGCGTGACACCAAGCTGCAGCGCCCGGTGCACGGTCCGGATCGACTCCGCCTCGTCCGTCCCGGCCCCGGTGTAGCCGTCGGACATGCCCATGGCTCCCAGGCCGATCCGGGACACCTCCAAGTCACGCAGCTTGATGTACCGCATCCGCTCTCTCCGCTCCGTCGTAATCCCCGGCCGGTGACCACCTTGGACGGCACCGCGGGCCCGCTCGGCGCGACGCGCGGACACCGGCGGTGAATTCCTTCCCGGTTGCCCGGAGCGGGCGGTTCGGTGGTCGGTCAGGAGCTCATGATGTAGCGCAGGGCGAGGCCGGATGCGGTTGTCCAGTAGGTGACGCGGGCTCCGTCGTCGAAGGGGACTTG
>NZ_JBHXNP010000110.1:0-29393 GCF_042719495.1 Streptomyces sp. NPDC058525 | reverse complement strand
GCCGACAAGGCGACGCTGACCAAGATCCTCACGTACCACGTGGTCGGCCAGAAGCTGACGCCTGAGCAGCTGGACAACGGCTCCTTCGAAACCCTGCAGAAGGGCATGGTAGCCACGAAGGGATCCGGCGAGTCCTACAAGGTCAACGGCGCCGCCTCGGTGGTCTGCGGCAACGTCAAGACCGCCAACGCCAACGTCTACATCATCGACACCGTCCTGATGCCGAAGTAGCCGCGCGATACCGCACCGCCGCACGCGGGCCCGTGGCCCGGCACCCCTTCGACGGAGGGTGCCGGGCCACGGGCGGGTGCTGCCGAGGGTCAGCCGCCGAGTTCGTTCGCGGCCTTCTCGATGAGGTCGACGACCGGGCCCGGCTGGGAGGCCAGGGAGGCGTGGCCGGAGTCGAGTTCGACGATCGCGCGCGGGTTCATGCGCTGGGCCATCCGGCGCTCGTTGTCCGGGTGGATCATCCGGTCCTGGGTGGAGACCTGGTACCAGGCCGGCTTGGTCCGCCACGCGGGCGAGGTCACGCTGTCGCCGAAGGTCGAGGCCAGGGGGGCCTTCTGGGTGACGGCCATGACCAGGGCCTCGTCGGAGGTGAGGTCCTGGCAGAAGCTGTCGTGGAACTTGTCCTGCTTGACCCACAGGTAGCCGTCGGAGTCCGGGGCGATGCTGTCGAACGCCGCCGGCGGCATCTCCTGGGTGATCTGGCCGGGGCTCTCGCCCGCGTCGGGGGCGAACGCGGCGATGTAGACGAGGCCTACGACGTTGGGCAGGTTGCCGGCCTCGGTGATGACGGCGCCGCCGTAGGAGTGGCCGACGAGCAGGACGGGCCCGTCGATCTGCTGGACCATCTTGCGGGTGCGCTCGGCGTCGTCGGCGAGCGAGGTCAGCGGGTTCTCCACCGCGTGCAGATCGCCGAATCCGCGCTTGTCCAGTTCGACGATGACCTTCGCCCAGTGGGCGGCGCCGCCCCAGAAGCCGTGGACCAGGACGATGGAGGGCTTGGTTGCTGCCATGAGTGTGGACCGTCTTTCCAGGGATGCGATGTGTCCGTATCCCCCCCCGGATTCTCCCCGGCCCTACGCTACGTGGGCGGTGACGGGCCGTCACCGCCCGAATGGGTGTGCCTGGTCAGTCGTCGATGGCCTGGTAGAGGGTGGTCCAGAAGTCGTGGATGGCCCGGGCCGAATCCGGCGTGGACATCCCGGTCTGGGTGAGGAGGATGCCGACGAGCCCGTTGTGCGGGTCGGCGTACGTGCTGGTGCCGGCTCCGCCGTCCCAGCCGAACTGCCCGACGGGCGCGTAGTCGCCGCGGTAGGTGCGCACCGCCATCCCGAAGCCCCAGCCGCCGTGCTGTCCCTGACCGTGTGACAGATGGACGACGTCGCGGGCCCAGGCCTCCCGGGCGGCGAGCTGCTCGGGCGTGAGGCGGTTGGTGGTCATCAGCTCGACGGCGGGCCGGGACAGGATCCGCCGGGTGCCGTGCATCCCGTGGTTCAACAGCATCCGGAAGTAGGCGTGGTAGTCGTCGACGGTCGAGTCGAGTCCGCCGCCGCCCGACTGGAACGCCGGAGGGCGGCTGTGGTGTCCGCCCTCGACCTCGTCCGCCACGGTGAACTCGCCGGTCTGCGGATCGGGGGCGTACAGCGGAGGCAACCGGTCGAGCTTGTCGGCGGGCACGTGGAACCCGGTGTCCTTCATGCCCAGCGGGCCGAAGACGCATTCGCGCAGGAACGCCTCGAACGACTGGCCGCTGACCCTGGCGACGAGCACGCCGAGCAGGTCGTCGCCGACGTTGTACAGCCACCGCTCTCCGGGCTGGTACATCAGCGGCAGCGTGCCCAGGCGCCGCATCCACTCGTCCGGATCCGGTGCGGGCAGCAGCCATTCCTGCCCGTAGACGCCCCGTTCGAAGAACGCGCTCATCATCGGGGAGCCCATGGCCGTTGTATCCAGTCCGAGGCCGAGCGTGGAGGTGAGCACGTCGCGCACGGTGATCGGCCGCCGGGCCGGCACGGTGTCCTCGAGCGGGCCGTCGGGCCGTTTGAGGACCCGCCGGCCGGCGAGTTCGGGCAGCCACTCGTCCACCGGGTCGTCCAGCCGCAGTCGGCACTCGTCGAGCAGGACCATCGCCGCGGCCGCCCCGACCGGCTTGGTGGTCGAGGCCATCCGGAAGATGGTGTCCCGGCGCATCGGCGGGCCGCCGTCGTGACGCATCGTCCCGATCGCTTCGACGTGCGTCTCCTCGCCCCGGCCGACCAGGGCGACCAGACCGGGAATCCGCCCGGTCTCGACGTGTCGTAACAGCACCTCGCGCAGTCGGCGCAGCCCTGCCTCGGAGAAGCCGCTCTTTCCCTTGTCCATCGTGTATCCCCCTGAATGCGGTGTGTGTAGTGCCGTGTAGTGCCGTGCCGTGCCGTGTCGTCGTCTTCAGACGGTGTCTTCCGCTGCTCCGCGGTCTTCGCCGGCGGCGCGCTCGATCTCCTCGACCAGCCGCTTCCGTGCACGGGCGGGGGCGTAGCCGCCCTCCGAGTAGTTCTGGACGAAGGCCTCGGCGAACTCCACCGGGTCTTCGCCGGTGATCTCGCGGATCGGGGTGCCGTTCGCCGCGGCCTGCTCGAACAGGTCGGCGAGGTCTTCGAACATCGAGGCGTTGGAGTCGCCGTCGGTCGGTACGAAGTGCATGAGGTACTGCTCGATGGCCTCGACCGCCGTGCGGTGGTTGTCGGGAAGCTCCTTGACGCGCGCCTTGTACGCCCGCCAGCGCTTCTTGGGTCCGATCACCTTCGCGATGAAGCCGCTCTTCTCGGTTCCGGTCATGGCTGCCTGCCCCCTTCGCGGAGCTGTTCCAGTCGTTCCGTGAGGAAGCTCCAGGTCCTCCAGAACTCTTCGAGGTACTCCCGCCCCCGGGCGTTGAGGGAGTACACCTTGCGCGGCGGCCCCTTCTCGGACGGGACCTTCTCCACATCGACGAGGCCGCGCTTCTCGAGCCTGACGAGCAGGGCGTAGACGGTCCCCTCGGCGATGTCGGAGAAGCCCTGCTCGCGCAGCCCCGAGGTGATCTCGTAGCCGTACGCGGGCCGGCCGGACAGGGTCGCGAGGACGATGCCCTCCAGGGTGCCCTTGAGCATCTCCGTCTCCAGCTTGCTCATGGAACACCTCCTTCCCGCGCTAGTGAGTGCCGCTGAGTACTGGTACACAGTAACGCTGACTACTGGTACTTAGCAAGACCGAATAGTGCGGGAGGTGGCCGGGACCGCTACATGAGTCCGTCGGCGATCGTGCCGAGGGAGAGGGCCGGCAGGAAGTTGAGCAGTGCCAGGATCACGGCCGCCGCGGTGGCCAGGACGACGAAGTCGACTCCCTGGGCGCGCAGGGTGCCGACCGTGACCACACCCGGCTGCTGCCGGGCGAGGCGGCCGGCCAGGGCCAGGACGCAGACCATCGGGAGGTAGCGGCCCGCCGGCATGGCGACCGCCATCAGCAGGTTGTGGAAGTCGGTGGCGCCGTTGAAGCCCGCCATGGCACTGCCGTTGCTGTTGGTGTTGCTGGTGTAGGCGTAGACGAGCTCCGTAAGCCCGTGCGCGCCCGTCGGACAGCCTGGCTTCCTCCAGGTCCAGCGACCGCTGGAGACGGCGCCGGGTGGTGTCGCTGATGCGGTGGTCGTTGTACAGGCGCCGGAGTTCGGCGGCCTCACGATCGATCAGGTCGCGGCGCAGCTGGCGGTAGACCTGGTCCGCGGACTCGAGCGGTCCGTCGTCGCCGAGCCGGTCCTGGGCGTGGTCGAGGCGGGCCTGCAGGGCACGGCGGATCCTTTCGAGCACCGCCTCGGGCGCGGCTTCGAGCCCGGACAGTTCGTCCAGGCGCCGCAGTCCCGCTTCGGCGAGGCTGAGCCGTGCGCCGGTCTCCTCGCGCTCGGTGTGGTCCGGTTCGAGGGCGATCCCCGAACGGCGCACGACCGGGGCGAGGGTGAATCCCTGCACGACGAGCGTGACGACCACGACGGAAGAGGTCAGCACCAGCAGGGAGAGCCCGATCAGGCTGAACACGACGCTTTCGAGCAGGAAGACCACGGTGCCGTAGACGGCGTGCAGTTGGAGGCGTATGCGTGCGCTGGTGAGACGGTCTCCGCTGCCGCCCATGATGACGCCCGCCACGAACACGGAGGTGACGCCCGAGGTGTGGGCCGTCTCGGCCAGCACGTAGGCGGCGTACGGGGTCACGAGCGCGATCACGGTTTCCAGGACGGGCTCGTGCGTGCGGCGCCGGATCAGCACCACCACGCCCGCGACCGCGGCCCCGATCAGCGTGCCGCCTCCGGCGAGGAGCCCGAACTCGGTGGCGGCCCCGCCCCCAGGAGACCGCGGAGGAGGCGACCGCGACGCCCACCGTGACCCGGAAGAGGACGAGCGAAGTGGCGTCGTTGAACAGGCTCTCGGCCTGGACCATGACCTGGAGACCAGAGACAAGACCGTACCGACGCCGCGCATGCCGCTCCCTGGACCCCTGGAGTCGAGATCGGGGCCATGCGACCCGTCACGCCGACCAGACTTCCCGGCACACCGGTTCCGCCCTATCCCGCAAGGACTGTGTCAGGGCATCGTCAATGTCTTCCCGCTCTGCCGTGATCCGGTCGATTTCCACCCGATGATGATCGTCAGCAGCACTTGTGTGCCTCTGCCGGCCAGGGAAGCCCTCTGCGCGGATCGGGGCGTTCGGCGTGAGGAGGCGCGTGTCGTGGCTGAGGCGGTTGCCAGGCCCGGAAGGCTGAAGGTCTTTCTCGGGGCGGCCCCCGGTGTGGGCAAGACGTACCGGATGCTCGACGAGGGGCGGCGGCGGGCCGACCGGGGCACGGACGTGGTCGTCGCCTTCGTGGAGTGCCACGGACGCCGCCTCACCGAGGAGAAGCTGTCCGGCCTGGAGGCCCTGCCGCGCACGGAGCGCACCCACCGGGGGAGCCGGTTTCCGGAGATGGACCTGGAAGCGGTCCTGGAACGGCGGCCCGAGGTGGCGCTCGTCGACGAGCTGGCCCACTGCGTCGTCACCGGCGGCACGCCCGCCAAGCGCTGGCAGGAGGTGGAAGTGCTGCTCGCGGCCGGGATCGACGTGGTGACCACCGTCAACATCCAGCACCTGGAATCCCTCAACGACGTCGTCGAGAAGATCACCAGGGTGCCGCAGCACGAGACCGTACCGGACGAGGTCGTGCGCCGGGCGCACGAGATCGAGCTGGTCGACCTGCCGCCCGAGGCGCTGCGGAGGCGCATGGCGCACGGCAACATCTACGCCCCGGAGAAGGTCGACGCGGCACTGTCCAACTACTTCCGGGTCGGCAACCTCACCGCGCTGCGGGAGCTCGCCCTGCTGTGGCTGGCCGGACGGGTGGACGAGGCGCTGCAGAAGTACCGCGCCGAGCACGGCATAGGGCGTGTGTGGGAGACCAGGGAACGAGTGGTCGTGGCGATCACCGGCGGTCCCGAGGGCGAGACGCTCATCCGGCGGGCCGCCAGGATCGTGGCCCGCTCGGCCGGCGGCGACCTCCTCGCCGTGCACATCGCCCGCAGCGACGGCCTGGCCGGCGGAGCATCGGCTTCCGCGCTGGTCCGCCAGCGCGCCCTCGTCGAAAGCCTCGGCGGCAGCTACCACTCCCTGGTCGGCGACGACGTGGCGACCGCCCTGACGGAGTTCGCCCGCGCGGAGAACGCCACGCAGCTGGTCCTCGGCACCAGTCGGCGCGGGCGCGTCGAGCGCTTCCTCACCGGACGGGGCACGGGTGACACGATCGTCGGACTCTCGGAGGACATCGACGTCCACATGGTCACGCACGAACGGGCCGGCAGCGGACGGCTGCTGCCGTCGAGGCGCCGGACGCTGCCCACCTCCCGGCTGATCGCCGGACCGGTCCTGGGGCTCGTCCTGCCTCTCGTGCTCACGTTCCTGCTCGACCGGACCAGGGGCAGCCTCAACCTCACCAGCGAGGCGCTCCTGTACCTGCTGACGGTGGTCGGCGTGGCGTGCGTGGGCGGCGTCGTATCGGCCGTGGTCGCGTCCGTGACGGCCTCCCTCCTGCTGAACTACTGGTTCATCCCGCCGGTCGGCGAGTTCACCATCGCGGAGCCGAACAACATCCTCGCGCTGGTGGTGTTCGCGGTGGTCGCCGGAACCGTCGCCGCGGCGGTCGACAGATCACTGAGGCTGTCGCGCAGGGCCGCCCGGGCCACGGCCGAGGCGGAGACGCTCTCCTCGCTCGCCGGATCCATCGTGCGCGGGGACCAGGCCGTTCCGGCCCTCCTCGAACGGACGAGGGAGACCTTCGGGATGGACTCGGTCGAACTCACCGACGAACCGGTCGCGAAGGACCCCTCCGTGGTACGGGTCCCCGTGGGACGCGACACGCAGCTCGTCCTGCGCGGCCGCCCGCTCCCCAGCTCCGACCGCCGGGTCCTGGCCGCCTTCGCCGCGCACGTCACCGTCGCGGTCGAGCAGGCCAGGCTGGCCGAGGCGGCCGCCGAGATCGAACCCGTCAAGGCGGCCGACCGGATGCGTACCGCACTGCTCGCCGCGGTCAGCCACGATCTGCGCACCCCGCTCGCCGCCGGCTGGGCCGCCATCGAGTCGCTGCGCGCCAGCGACGTGGAGTTCAGCCAGGAGGACCGCAGCGCGCTCCTCGCCACCGCCGACGAGTCGATGGCCCGGCTCAACCGCCTCGTGGAGAACCTGCTCGACATGAGCCGGCTCCAGGCCGGCGCGCTGAAACTGGAGCTGCGGGCCACGGACCTGGCGGAGGTACTGCCCGCCGCGCTGGACAGCCTGCCCACGGACGCCCCCGCCGTCGACACCCGGAGCCTGGAGCGGGCCCCGGCCGTCCTGGCGGATCCGCCGCTGCTCGAACGCGTGGTCGCCAACCTGCTCAGCAACGCGGCCCGGCACACCCCGCCCGGAGCGCACGTACTGCTGACGGCGAGCGCGCTCGACGACCGCGTCGAGATCCGGGTCGTCGACCGCGGCCCCGGAATCCCGGAAGCGGACCGCGAGAACGCCTTCGTGCCCTTCCAGCGCCTCGGCGACACCGACAACACCACGGGCGTCGGACTCGGGCTCGCCCTCTCCCGGGGGCTCGCCGAGGCGATGGGCGGCACCCTCACCCCCGAGGACACCCCGGGAGGCGGCCTGACCATGACCCTGTCGCTGCCGGCGGCTCCGCACCCTCCCCTGCGCGATGCTGACGACCGCCGCGGCGACCCCCTCCGAGGCGGTCAGCCCTGGTGGGACAGGCCGGCCGTGTCCAGGGCGGCGCCCGCCTGAGCGGCCAGCGCGACCGCCACCAGACGGGCCTCCTCGGACGGCAGCGGGCGGCCCGGGAGCGGATCGAGGAGGTAGCGGCCGTAGTAGTGGCCACCTCCGACGGCGCGCAGTTCCGTCTCGCCCTCCGGCCATTCGGCGTACTCGGCGACGTGCCTGCCGCGGCGCAGCCACAGGCTGCCGTCGTGCTCCAGCCGCGGCAGATGACCCATCAGGGTTCCGTACTCGAAGCGGCAGCCGCGCAGACCCAGCAGCCCGACGAGTTCCCGGCGCACGTACTCGACCACCGCCGCCGGCGAGCCGCCGTCCTCGACCAGCCGGGCCGTCCCCTGGAGGCTCGACAGGTGCGCGGTGTCCGTGACCACGACGGCCTGGAGCCGGCGGGTGCGTACGGCCAGCTGGGAGACGATGAGGCCGACGGCGAGCAGCAGGACCGCCGTCTGGATCTCGTCAGGGTCGGCGATGGCGAACCGCTGGTAGGGCCTGGTCAGGAAGAAGTCGAACCAGGCGGCCGCCGAGAGGGCGGCCAGCGCCCCGGCGGCCCGCGTGCCCAGGGCCGCGACCGCGACCACGGCGACGACCATGATCAGGGCCTCGTTCGTCGCCGAGAGGCCCGTACGGAACGGCACCAGCGCGAGCGCCACCAGGAAGGGGACGACGAGGCCCGAGGCCAAGGCGATCCGGTCGCGGTGGCGGAACCAGAAGCCGGACATGTGCTGCCTCCCGTCCGGACGGGCCGATCGTGACGTGCGACGCGTGACATGGGACGTACGGCGTCCGGCGTGCGGCGTGCTGCGTGCTGCGTGCTGCGTACGGCGTCGCTCAGAACTTCTCGGGCTTGATCAGGGCGACCACGAGATAGCCGAGCAGGGCGACGGCGATGAGCAGGCCGACCAGGTTCTCCGCGTCCATCAGATCTCCTCGTATGACAGTCGGGCGCTCTCGCCCAGATCAAGCCTGCCCCGCCGCGGAGCCGGCGCAACGCGAGGCGCCACCTCTTGACGGACCCCTTACGCCGCTCCCGCCGAAGCGTATGGAACGCGTGAAGAGTCGCGGGGCGAACGTATGGAACGCGCCAAGAGTGCTGGTGGCAGGCCCGTGCGGCTTCGACGCTGTTCTCACTTTGCTCAATCGGAGGGACCGGCTACATGGCCATACACGTAGGAAAACCGACCGCGGTCGCTGAGGTACCGGGCCAGGAGGAGCCTCCCGACGCCGGCGCGAAGGGGGCCGGGGAGCGGCACAAGCTGACCGCCCTCCAGGGCCTCTCCGCGCTGTCGCTCGACGCGATGGCCTCCGTGGCGTACGGCCCCGAGTCGATCGTGCTCGTCCTGGCCGCGGCCGGTGCCTACGGCATGGGGTTCACCCTCCCGGTCACCCTCGCCATCGCCGCACTCCTCGCGGTCCTGGTCGCCTCGTACCGGCAGGTCATCGCCGCGTTCCCGGACGGCGGCGGGTCCTACGCCGTGGCCAAGCGGCACCTCGGCAAGCGCACCAGCCTCGTCGCCGCCGCCTCGCTGATCCTCGACTACGTCCTCAACGTGGCGGTGTCCGTCACCGCCGGCGTGGCCGCGCTGACCTCGGCCTTCCCGGCCCTGCACGGGGAGCGCGTCTGGATCTGCCTCGGCGTGCTGGCCCTGGTCACCGCCGTGAACCTGCGCGGGGTCGTCGATTCGGCCAAGGCCTTCCTCGTCCCGACCGCGCTCTTCGTCGGCTCGATCCTCACCATGATCACCGTCGGTCTCTTCCGTGACGGCCCGGTCAGCACCGCTTCCGCCGCCGGACACGCCTCCGCGCTCGGCCAGGGCGCCACCGCCGTCGGCGCACTCCTGCTGTTGAAGGCCTTCGCCGCCGGCTGCTCGGCGCTCACGGGTGTCGAGGCCGTCGCCAACGCCGTGCCCTCCTTCCGCACCCCGGCCGCCCGCCGCGCCCAGCGCACCGAGGTCGCCCTCGGCGCCCTGCTCGGCGTGATGCTGATCGGCCTGTCCATCCTGATCGGCCGCTTCCACCTCCAGCCGGTCGAGGGCGTCACCGTCCTGGCCCAGCTCGCGGACGCCTCGTTCGGGCACAACGCGGCCTTCTACGTCGTCCAGTTCGCCACCATGGTGCTGCTGGCGCTCGCCGCGAACACCTCCTTCGGCGGACTGCCGGTGCTGATGGGCCTGCTGGCCCGCGACAACCACCTGCCGCACGTCTTCGCCCTCAAGGCCGACCGGCAGGTCCACCGCCACGGCGTGGTCTGGCTGGCGCTCGTCTCCGGCGCCCTGCTCGTCTTCTCGGGCGGCGACACGAACACCCTCGTCCCGCTCTTCGCCATCGGCGTCTTCGTCGGCTTCACCATCTGCCAGGTCGGCATGGTCCGGCACTGGTACGGCGAACGCCGCCAGGGCTGGCAGACCAAGGCCGCCCTCAACGGCTTCGGCGCGCTCCTGACCGGCGTCTCGGCGGTCGTCGTCACCGCCACCAAGTTCACCGAGGGCGCCTGGCTGATCGTCCTGGCGCTGCCGCTGATCGTCCTGGCCTTCGGGAAGATCCACCGCGCCTACGCCGAGATCGGCGAGCGCCTCGAACTGGGCCGGGTCCCGCAGCCGCCGCACCAGGCGCACTCGCTCGTCGTGGTCCCCGTCTCCGGTCTGTCCCGCCTGACCTGCCAGGCCCTCACCGCCGCCCGCTCCCTCGGCGACGAGGTCCTCGCCGTCACCGTCACCCACCCCACGGCCGAGGACCGGCTGGCCGTCGAATCCCTGCGCCGGGACTGGGAGTTGTGGAACCCAGGGGTCGAGCTGATCGAGCTGTCCTCGGAGACCCGCTCGCTGGGCCGCCCGATGTCGGCGTACGTGCGCAAGCTCGCAGAGACCCACCCCGACGCCCAGGTCACCGTCCTCATCCCGGAGACCGAACCCGCGCACCTGTGGCAGCGGCTGCTCCAGAACCAGCGCGGTTCCGTCGTCGCCCACGCCATCCGCCGCGACACGGACGCCGTCATCTGCCGCCTCCGCTTCCGGATCACGGCGGACGCCCGGCCGGCCGTCTTTGACGACACCTTCACGGCGCTCTGACGGGTTCGTTCCGCCGTCGTCAAGAGGGCACAAATAGTCCACCCGGTACGGGAGTCGAGGCTTCGAGGGCCGGTAGGTTCCTGACCGTTCCACCGCCGGGGGACCCCCACGTCACACGACGAGCCGGAGGGGGTCCCACCAGGGATGGGTCCCCGGCGGTGCACCCCTCGTTCCGGCTGCGCCGATTCGACCCGAAGGTCTCGCCATGCCTCCCGCCGCCACCCGGCAGGTGCCTCCCGTGCCGTCCCCGTCAAGGGCCCCGGTCAACCGGCCGCCCCAAAAGCGCCCAGGCAGCGGGCCCTCCGCGCACGACCTGCTCCGCCGCACTCTCGCCGTCTACGGCCTCGGCGGCCTGATCCTGCCGTTCGTCGGCATCAAGCTCATCGACCTGCTGGTGCCCGCCATCCCCGGCCTCGGCTGAAGTCCGTTAGAACGGCATCAGAAGGTCGTCAGCGCGCTTGAGCTGTGATCCGCAGGCCAGTTGGATGGATGACATCAACATCGGCCGGCGTCATGACGACCGGCCGCGGAATCACCTCTCACCGCACGACTGCGCCGCCGGCCTCCCGGCCGCCCGCCGCCGTGCCTGTCCACTGGAACCCCTCATGTCTTCGTTCCTGTCCGGCCGGACCATCATGGTCACCGGTGCCACCTCCGGCATCGGCTACGAGACCGCCCGGCTGCTCGCCGAGTCCGGTGCCACCGTCCTTCTCCACGGCCGTACGCCGGAGGAGGCCCGGGCGGCCGTGCAGCGGCTCCTCGCCACCGCCGACGTCGACGCGGAACTCCTGCGTCCGTGCGCGGCGGACTTCTCGCGGCTCGACGAGGTCGAGCGGCTCGCCAACCGGGTCATCACCGGACACCCCTACCTCGACGCCCTGGTCAACAACGCCGCCGTCGCCGCCCCCGAACAGCACACGGTCACCGCCGACGGCAACGAGCTCGCGTTCCAGGTCAACTTCCTCGCCCACTACCTCCTGACGCACCTGCTGGAGCCCGCACTCACGCCCGCCGAGGGCGCCGCCCACGTCGTGCGGCTGTGCGACCCGGCCGTCGAGATCGTCAACGGCGCCTACTACGACCGCGGCTCGCGGCGCGAGCCCGCCGCGGGCGCGACCGAGGAGCGCACGGTCAAGCGGCTGAACCGGCTCGCCGACCAGCTGGTCGGCCACTGCGCCTGACCGGCCGCGCACCCGTCCCACCCCGGCCACCACACCAGCCGGCGCCGAGGCTCACCGGCGCCGGTTCCCGCGGGGGCGGCCCACTGCCCCGGGCCGCCCCCGCCCCCTTTCCCCCTTCGACCTAGGCGGCACCCGTCGTGATCGAGCTCCTGCCCTCCCGTATCCCCGCTCTGGCCCGCTGGTTCCCCGGCGGAGCCCCCGGCGTCGCGGCTCTCCCCGAGCACGTCATCGCCACCGGCAGCGGCCGCTGGTGGGCGGACCGCGCCGCGGACCCGAGGGCGGTCGCGGTCTCCAGCGGGGACCACGTCCTGCTGCGCGGCGACCCGGGCGCGCTCGCTCCCGACGCCCTCGCACGGTTCGCGGGCAGCTACGTCGAGGCCCCGGCCCGCTTCCTGCCCGCCCTCGGCGGAGTGTTCCCGCGGGTCGATCCGTGGGAGCGCATGGTCTACGTGCACCAGGCGCCCGCCATGCCCGCCCGCCCCGCTCCCGGCATCACGGTGCGCCGCCTGACGCCCAAGGACGCGCCGGCCGTCGTCGCCCTCGGCCCCGGAGCGGCCTGGATCCACAAGACCTGGGGCGGCCCCGACCAGCTCGCCACCTCCGGTCTGTGCTGGGGCGCCTTCCACCGCGGCCGCGCCCTCTCGCTGGCGTGCACCTACTTCCTCGGCAGCCGGTACGAGGACGTCGCGGCCCTGGCCGACCCCGGGCACCGCCGTCAGCACCTCGCCCTCGCCTGCGTCACCGCCCTGTGCGAGGACATCGCCGCCCGCGGCCGCTCCGCCAGCTGGACCTGCTCCCGCGACAACCGCCCCAGCCGGCTCCTGGCCTGGTCGGCCGGGTTCCGCCTGACCCGCGAGTACGTCCACTACGCGACGGGCCCCGCGCGGGGCCTGGCGTTCCCGGGGGCGGCGGCGGCCTGAGCCCTACGGGAGCAGCACGGCCCCGGCATCCGGCCGGCGCGGGGCGCGCACGCTTCGCGGCAGCAGCCGTTCAGAGCCAGCCGTTGCGCCGGAAGGAACGGTGGATGGCCACGCACGCCACCGCGATCAGGCCCAGGACCAGCGGATAGCCGTAGCGCCACTTCAGCTCGGGCATGTGGTCGAAGTTCATCCCGTACACGGCGCAGACCATGGTCGGTACGGCGACGATCGCCGCCCACGCGGTGATCTTGCGCATGTCCTCGCTCTGGGCGACGGTGACCTGCGCGAGATGGGCCTGGAGGATCGAGTCGAGCAGCCCGTCGAAGGCCGCTATCTGGTCGGTGGCGCGGGCCAGCCGGTCGCAGGTGCCCCGGAAGTAGGGCTGGATGTCCGGGGCGATCACCGGTGACGGCGGGCCGGCGAGGGCCAGCAGGGGCCGTTCCAGCGGGACCACCGCACGCCGCAGTTCCATCAGCTCGCGCTTGAGCTGGTAGATGCGTCCCGCATCGCCGCGCCCGGCGTGCTCGGAGACGACCGCGGCCTCCACGGTGTCGAAATCGGCCTCCATGGCATCGGCCACGGCCAGGTAGTCGTCCACGACGTACTCGGCGATGGCGTGCAGGACGGCGGACGGCCCCTTCGCGAGCCGCTCCGGCGCCGCCTCCAGCGCCTCGCGCAGCGGGCCCAGGGAGCCGTGCGGGCCCCGCCGGACCGTGACGACGAAGTCGGGTCCGACGAAGGCCATCAGCTCGCCGGTGTCCACCACCTCGCTGCGGGCGGTCAGCTCCTCGTGCTCGACGTACCGCACGGTCTTGAACACGGCGAACAGCACGTCGTCGTAGCGCTGCAGCTTCGGCCGCTGGTGCGTGCGCGTCGCGTCCAGGACCGCCAGGCGGTGCAGTCCGAACAGGTCGGCGATGCCGGCCAGCTCCTGCGCGTCGGGTTCGTGGAGTCCGATCCACACGAAGCCGTCTCCCGACTTGCGGACCCGCGCGATCGCCTCTTCGGCCGGGCAGTTTCCCGTCTGCCGCACGCCCTCCAGGTACACCACGCAGTTGACCACCGCGCTGCCGAGCGGCGAGCGCGCGGGATGACTGAGGTCCACGGCGCGCCGGTCGGTACGGCGCACCGCGCGGGCGAGACTGCGGATCATCGACACGGCGGGCTCCTTCGTCGGATCGGCAGCCAGTGTGCCGCAGCCGCGGGCGGGGGACGAGGGGCGGGTCCACGGCGCGTCGGTGCGGCACGGAGGGTGCCGTATGCGGGGCGTCAAGGTCGCGCTCCTCGCCGTATGGACGTTGTCAAGGCCTGCCGGGGCGGCCGGAAACCGCTGTTTCATCGAGATGACCGTTCCCTCCGCGCACTGCCCTCGTACCGCCGGACCGGCGGTGGCCGAGCCGTGGCCGGTGGGCGCGGGGCGAGGACCGGCGCGCCGGTCCCGACCGCCCCGTACGACGTACGACAGGAAGGCGGCACGCCGATGACCCGGGTGCTGGTGGTGGATGACGAACCGCAGTTGGTGCGGTCTCTGGTCATCATCGACGGAATGGCACGTGCTGGAGGTCCTGATCCGCAACAAGGGCCGGCTCGTCAGCCAGCGGCGCCTGCTCCAGGAGGTCTGGGGCTCCTCCAGGGGATCCCAGACCAACTACCTGCGGGTGTACATGGCCCACCTGCGGCGCAAGCTGGAAGCGGACCCCTCGCACCCGCGTCACCTGATCACGGTCTCCGGCTTGGGGTACCGCGTCGAGGCGTAGCCGCCGTTTTCGCCCGGGGCCGCCGCTCAGCCGGCCGCCACGCGCTGCCGCGCCGGTGCGCCGACGACGTAGTGGGCGTATTGGACCTTGGGGCGGAAGCCCGCCGTCCACGCGAGCAGGCGCCCCGGCCGGAAGCCGGTAGGCGGGCAGGTTGATCATGATGCTTCCTCGGGGCACGGATGCGGGGCGGCCCTGTTCGGAGGGCCGCCCCGCGGGGTGGGTCGCTGCTCAGCAGCAGGGCTTGCTGCCGTGGTTGGAGCCCTTCTTGCGGCGGGCCCTCTTCTTGCGTGCGCGCTTGGACATGTGCTTGCCGGATCCCTTCAGGCGGTGTGGCCGACGAGGAGGTCGGCGAGCTTGTTGAGGCGCTTGATGGTGCGGTCGTCGGTGGCGGCGGCGGCCGGCGCGACGCGCTCGGCGCGGTCGTAGTAGGCGCCGTTGACGATCTCGGTGGCGGGGTCGCAGAGCGCCACCACGTGGTGCGCTCCCTCGGCGGCGGGGGCGCCCTCGTTCCCGTACAGCGGGAGGAGGCCGGTGTCGCAGACGCCCGGGTTGACGGACACGGCGGTGACGCGCGGGTCCGAGGCGAAGACGGTCAGCGCGAGCTGCGACTGGGCGTACGCGGCGAGGCGGGCGTAACGCCGGATGCGGTGCGGGTCGTTCCACTGGATGGCGGCGGTGCGGTGGAGCGAGGAGGAGACGTTGACGACCCGGCCACCGGGATCGGTGGTGAGGGCGGCCGCCAGGAGATCGGTCAGCAGGTAGTGGGCGAGGAAGTTGACCTGGAAGGCGATCTCGTTGCCGTCCGCGGTGAGCGTGTGGCGCACGGGCGCGGCGATGGCCGCGTTGTTGACGAGCACGTCGAGGCGCGGGTGTTCGCGCACGACGGCGTGGGCGAGGTTCTCGACCTCCTCCAGGCGGGCGAAGTCGGCGGCGAACGGACGCACGAGGGTGCCGTCGATGCCGGCGGTCGCGATCAGCCGGTCGGTGGCGGCCTGGGCCTCCTCGGGCGTGCGGCCGTGGAGGAGGACGATCGCGCCGCGTTCGGCGAGCTGGCGGGCGGTCTCGTAGCCGATGCCGGAGGTGGCGCCGGTGACGAGGACGGTACGTCCGGACAGGGTTGAAGGCATGTCGGATTCCTGGATCCTGGAAGCGGGCATGGCTGACGGGCCCGGCGCCCCGGCGAACGACGGGGGTGGGCTCGGCTCATGCGGGTGAAGGTGAAGACGCGTACGGAGCGTGGGCCGGCCCCGTGCGGGGGCCGACGTCAGGTACGGGTACGCGGATGACGCGCGGCCGGTCTCTCAGACGGCCGGGCGGACAGCGGGCGCCGTCGGCTGCACCGGATTCGGTGGCCGATCGTCGTAGTGCGGACCGCTGTTCATGACCACATCCCAGCGCATCCGGGGCCGCGGGACAAGATTCGGGACGGGTCCTTGACAGTCTTCTGACGCCCGCCGGGTGAGGCCACTCCTCTCGACCGCGCGTCGGTCAACCGCCGCACAGCACATGAGCCGTCCGGCATCCGGTGGGGGTACCGGGGCCGGGCGGCTCGCGTGCGCCCCGCCACTCCTTGTCCCTGCTCGTCCTTCCGCCGGGCGGCGCGGTAACGAGGTGCCTGCTGCGCCACAGGTGGCTCTGTTCGCGTTAAGGACGCGTCAGGATTGGTTCGCTCACGTGCACAAATGATCTGGCTGCGTACGCTGGCTCAGCCGTCGCCGTCGATGGCCGAAACCTTGCCGTACGACAGGAGCTCCTCACGATGGCCACCCCTGCCCGCACGTCGCGCCTGCGCGCGTGGCTGCTGGAAGGCTTGACCGCCCAGGACAGTTCGCCCGCCGCCAAGGAGGCGGCGGCCCAGCCCCACGGGCGCCCGTGGTGGCGTGTCATGTGCCTTACGGGTCTCGACTACTTCTCCACCCTCGGCTACCAGCCCGGCATCGCCGCGCTCGCGGCCGGGCTGCTGTCGCCGCTGGCCACCATCGTGCTCGTCGTGCTGACCCTCTTCGGCGCCCTGCCGGTCTACCGCAGGGTGGCCGAGGAGAGCCCCAACGGCGAGGGCTCCATCGCCATGCTGGAGCGGCTCCTGACGTTCTGGAAGGGGAAGCTGTTCGTCCTGACCCTCCTCGGGTTCGCCGCGACGGACTTCCTCATCACCATCACCCTTTCGGCCGCCGACGCCACCGCGCACCTCGTGGAGAACCCGCACCTCACCAGTGCGCTGCACGGCCACGAGGTACTGATCACCCTCATCATGATCGCGCTGCTGGGCGCCGTGTTCCTCAAGGGGTTCAGCGAGGCCATCGGTGTCGCCGTGATCCTGGTGGCGACGTATCTCAGCCTGAACGTCGTCGTGGTGGCCGTCGGCCTGTGGCAGGTGATGACCGAGCCGCACGTCGTCACGGACTGGACGCAGGCGCTCACCACCGAGCACGGCAATCCGTTCATGATGATCGCCATCGCCCTCATCGTCTTCCCGAAGCTGGCCCTCGGCCTCTCCGGGTTCGAGACCGGTGTGGCCGTCATGCCGCACGTGAAGGGCGACCCGGACGACACCCCGGAGAAGCCCGCCGGCCGGATCCGCGGCGCCAAGAAGCTGCTGACGACCGCGGCCATCATCATGAGCGTCTTCCTGATCTCCTCCAGCTTCATCACCACGCTGCTGATCCCGGCCGAGGCGTTCCAGCCGGGCGGTGAGGCCAACGGCCGCGCCCTCGCCTACCTCGCCCACGAGTACCTCGGCTCCGCCTTCGGCACGGTCTACGACGTCTCCACGATCCTGATCCTGTGGTTCGCGGGCTCCTCCGCCATGGCCGGCCTGCTCAACCTGATGCCGCGCTACCTGCCCCGCTACGGCATGGCCCCGCACTGGGCCCGCGCACTGCGCCCGATGGTCATCGTGTTCACCCTGGTCGCGTTCCTGGTGACGTGGATCTTCGACGCGGACGTGGACGCGCAGGGCGGCGCGTACGCCACCGGTGTCCTCGTCCTCATCACCTCCGCCGCCGTCGCCGTGACCATCGCGGCCCGCCGGGCGGGGGAGCGCGGCTGGACGATCGGCTTCGGCATCATCTCTGCCGTCTTCATCTACACGACCGCCGTCAACGTGGTGGAGCGGCCGGACGGCGTGAAGATCGGCGCCTGCTTCATCGCGGGCATCATGGCGCTCTCCCTGCTGTCCCGCCTCGCGAGGGTCTTCGAGCTGCGCGTGACGCACGTGGAACTGGACGACATGGCACAGCGGTTCATCCGCGACACCGCCAACCGCACGATCCGGTTCATCGCCAACGAGCCGGACAGCCGGGACCTCGCCGAGTACCGGCAGAAGAAGGAGCAGATCCGCACGGACAACGACATCCCGCCCGGTGACGACGTCATGTTCGTCGAGGTCACCGTCCTGGACCCGTCCGAGTTCGAATCCGGCCTGCGGGTACGGGGCGAGGTGCTCCACGACCGCTACCGCGTGCTGACGCTGGAGAGCTCCACCGTCCCCAACGCCCTCGCGGCCCTGCTCCTGCACGTGCGCGACCAGACCGGCCAGCGGCCGCACATCTACTTCGAGTGGACCGAGGGCAACCCGCTGGCCAACTTCCTGCGCTTCTTCCTCTTCGGCCAGGGCGAGGTCGCCCCCGTCACCCGCGAGGTCATCCGCGAGGCCGAACCGGACCGCGACCGCCGGCCCCACGTCCACGCCGGCTGACCCATCGGCATCAAGACGCCGCCAGGAATCCCGCGGCCTTCTCGCCACGGCGGGGGAGCCGGGGGATTCTGACGCCGTGACCACTCGCTCGCGCCCCGACCGCGCCATCCGCCGGGCCGTACTCGGCCTCGGGTCCGGCGGCCTCGCCGTCATCGCCACCGGCGCCTACCTCGACGCCCTGTGGCTGCTGGGCCTCGGCGTCTGGGCCGTCATCGTCGCGATGCTGATCGAGCTCGTCTACCGGCCGTAGCCGGGCGCGCCGGCAGCGCCGGGCGGCATCCGGCCGGCGTCAGGAGGCCGTCAATAATGCGCGACTCCGCGTGAGAAGCCCGTCAACAGCCGTACTCCACCGCCCGCCGCGGCCCTTCCATGGAACCTTGCGGACGACGAAGACAGGGAGACGCCGTGCGAAGAGTCGTGGTCGGTGCCACGGGCACCCCGGGGAGCCTGGCCGCATTGCACAGGGCGGCCGCGGAGGCCCGTGTGCGCGATGCGGAGCTGTGGGTCGTCCTGGCCTGGCAGTCGCCGGGCGGTGAACTCGGGAGCCGCAACGGCCTCGGGCCCTCCGTCCTGGCGGAATGCCGCTCCGTGGCCGTCGGCAGACTCCGCGAGGTCCTCGACACGGCGTTCGGCGCCGGGAAGCCCGGAGCCACCCTCGCGGGCCTCACGGTACGCGGGACTCCGGGCGCGGCCCTCGTGGACACGGCCCGCGACCCGGAGGACCTCCTGGTCGTCGGCTCGGGATCCCGCGGCGCGCTGCGCCGCTTCGTCCGCCCCTCGGTGGCCCGCTACTGCCTCGCGCACGCCGCCTGCCCCGTCCTGGTGGTGCCCCCCTCCCCGCTCCAGGCCGAACTCGACGCGGCGCACCGCCGCAACTTCTGGAGGATCCCGCTGGACCCGCGGGAACTGGCCGGCTGAGCCCCGTCCCGGTGCGGTGACCGGCCGGCCCGTCCCGCCGACCGGTCACCCGCCGTGCCGGTGGGCGTTGCGTTCCGCGGCGGCATGCCACCACCCGGGCGGAGAGGTGCCGGCCGCCGCGGCGGTGGGCTGGTCGGGATGGAGCCCGAGCGGTCGCAGCGCGCTCGCGTGGACGCGGACGTCGAACCAGCCGTGCCAGCGGCCGTCAGGGCCGATGCCGCAGGCCAGATCCCACCGGATCAGGTCAGGGGCGAAGGGCATCCAGTCGATGCCGCGCTCGCGCAGTCAAGCGCGAACAGCCGCCATCGGCACGGGGCGGCCCGGCAGGTTCTCATAGGCCGCGACGGTGATCCAGTCGGTGCTCGACGTGTCCATGGCACCCATGATGCCGGACGGACCCTGCCGCGGAGCCCCGCGGGCCCCCGCGGGGTCACGGGCGGCGCGACAGGGCCAGTGCCGCATCCCGCCGGGGCTGTCGCTACGCGGCGCCCGCCGCTGTCAGCACCGCGACCGGCAGGAGCAGAATCCACTGCGGCAGCCGGAGCAGTGGCCTCGGCCAGCCGACCGACAGGGTGATGACCAGGAAGGTGACGGTGTACGCGAGGAAGTGCGCGGCCACGAACCACGCCACCGGGCCGGTCGCTGACGTATCGTCCGCCAGCGCTAGGTAGACCAGGGCGACCGCGGAGAGCACCAGATCGACGCTCACCATGTGCCACACGGCATGGAAGACGCGCTTGGGTTCGTCCGCCAGTCCGCTGGACAGCAGCGGGCGCACCACGTCCCGGTGCCCGGCGACGAGGTGCGTTGCGGCCACACCGAACGCGGTGATGCCCGCTGCGAGGAGCCAGCCGTTCATCGGATCTCGATTCCCTTGGCTATGACAGCAGCCAGCCGGCCGGCCAGCTGGGGGTCGGGGTGCTCCCCGACCAGACCGACGTGGAAGAACACGGCTCCCGCCAGCGTGTCCAGGACCAGATCCACGGGCGTGTCGGCCGCGATCTCCCCGCGCACCACGGCGCGTTCGAAGACGATCAGCAGCTGCTCCTTCGACGGGGCCAGGAAGTCGCCGCGGATGCGCGCCTTCAGCACCGGATCGGCGGCGAAGTCGGCGAGCAGCCCCGGCAGCGCCGCCGCGGCGGCAGGCGCCTGGAACTCGTCGACCAGATCCCGCAGCAGTGCGGTCAGATCCCCGGCCAGCGTTCCGGTGTCCGGGACCGGAGCCTGGTCGGTGGTCGTGAACACGGCCTCGAAGACCAGCTCCGGCTTGCCCCGCCATCGCCGGTAGACCGTGTCCTTGCCGACACCGGCACGCGCGGCCACCGCCCCGATCGATGTCGCGGCATAGCCGACCTCGACCAGCAGCTCTGTGGCCGCGCTGACGATCGCCTCGTGCGACCGGGGATCCCTGGGACGTCCCCTGGAGGACGGGAAGGAGCTCATGCGCTTTACGATACGGGTCGACCCGTTTGGTAATCAACCCCCCGTCGGCATGTCGCCGGACCGCTCAGAGCCGGTCCAGCGGCACGCCCGCGTACGCCTCCCGCAGAGCGGTGACCACCGGGTCGTCGGTGCGGAACACGGCATCGTCCACCGAGGCCACCGGCCGCACCCCGATGGCCGTGTTCGTGGCGAACGCCGCCCGCATGGACCGCAGCAGGCCGTCCGTCACCGGAGCGGTGACATGCCCGCCGTGGGCCGACCGCAGGAGCCGCATGGTGATCCCCTGCAGTACGTCGGCCTCCGGCCACACCACGGTCCCGGCCGCGTCCACGAAGCCGATGTTCCAGGTGCAGCCCTCCGAGACCAGCCCGTCGGCACCGGTGAACAGCACGTCGTCGAACCCGGCGAGCCGGGCCCTGCGCCGCATCCACAGCTGCCCGAAGAGCGCCACGTGCTTCACCGCCGGCACGTCACGCCGGTAGACGAGCCGCTGCACCCGCAGCGGGTCCGCGACACCTCCCGCGGGCCGCGTCGTGACCAGCACGGAGGGGCGGACCTCCCGGTCGGGGGCGGCCAGGTCCAGCCCCGGCCCGAACACCGTGACACGGACGGTGAGCCGTCCCTCGCACCCGCCCACGTCCCGCCGTACGCACTCCCGCACCCACTCGGCATCCAGCCGCGCGCCGAACACCGTCCGGCAGTCTTCGACCAGTCGGTCGAGGTGGAGCGCGAGCCCGCGCACGGCGCCGTCCTCCACGACCATGGTGGTGAAGTGCCCGTAGTTGGTGAGTGCCAAGGCCTGCATGTCGGCGAGGCCGGCGGGGGAGCCGTTCAAGGTAGCCATGCCCGCAGTCTGCCGCCGCGGGCCTGGTGAATCGCCCATGCCTGATATTGCTCTCTGGTGAGACGTGATTCCTGCGTGTAGTTTCAGCACAAGCTGTCGTGGTTCGCAGTACCTGCCCGCGCCCTGGCGTGGGCGTTTTGCTGTGCAGTGCCGGACCAGGGCGATCACCTCCGGGTCCGCGCGGTGCGGATCCGACATCGACTGAGAGGCTCGAGCATGGCCAGCGGAACCGTGAAGTGGTTCAACTCCGAGAAGGGCTTCGGCTTCATCGCCCAGGACGGCGGCGGACCGGACGTCTTCGCGCACTACTCCAACATCAACTCGACCGGCTACCGCGAGCTCCAGGAAGGCCAGGCCGTGACCTTCGACATCACGCAGGGCCAGAAGGGCCCGCAGGCGGAGAACATCACCGCCGCCTGACACAGCCGCAGGCGACTCCGCCCCGGACCACGCGCTCCGGGGCGGAGCCCGGTCCCCTTCGCCGCCGGTCGGGCTCTGGGCTGGATATAGGGCTACGGCTCGAGAACTGCCTGCGGGATAGGCTGCGCAACCGTGAAGCGGATCGCGAACTGCTGTGGGACCGGGCCGACACCGTGATCTGGCTGGACTATCGCAAACGCGTCATCATGCCCCGCGTACTGCGCCGCTCCTTCCGGCGCACCATCACGCGCGAGGTTCTGTTCGGCGGCAACAGGGAGGCCTGGACGGGCCGGCTGAGCCGGGAACACCCCGCCTGGTGGCCCGGGCGCGATCCGGGCGAAGGAGCCAGTGGCACCCGCGGTCAGCGCCGCGCTCGCCGAGGCGGCAGCCCGGGGCAGCCGCATGGTGTCCATCTGCCTGGGCGCGTTCGCCCTCGCCGCCGCCGGCCTGCTCGACGGCCGACGGGCCACCACACACTGGCAGTACGCGGCAGCACTGGCGCAGCAGTACCCACGGGTGACGGTGCAGGCGGAGGCCCTGTACATCGACCTGCCGATCGCCCCCGACCCGGACGACGAACCGGCACCGGTGTACGAATGGGCCCTGCGCAACCTCCACCAGCCGCTCACCGTCGACCAGTTGGCGCGGCACGCCGGCATGTCGCGCCGCACCCTCATCCGCCGCTTCCACGCCGACACCGGCCGCCCGCCCATGCGCTGGCTGCTCGACGCGAGGCTCGGCCTCGCCCGGGAACTCCTGGAAGCGAGCGACCTGACGGTGGAGGCGGTCGCACGGCGCTGCGGCCTGGGCACCCCGGCCAACTTCCGGACCCTGTTCAAAGCCAATGTCGGAGTACCGCCCCGCGCGTACCAAGAGCGTTCAACTCGGCCCCGCCGAGCACGGCGTGAAACGAGCCGTGCCGGACGCGTGGCACGAATCTTGCGCCAGGTGTCACGCACACAGCTGCCGGGGCCGGACCCGGGCCGTCTAGCCTGCGCACATGGACTTCTCGCTCGACCTCCCGACCGGCCCCTTGGCCGAAGCCGTCGTCTCCACGGTGCGCGACTCCGTCACCACCTCCGTCTTCAACCACAGCGTGCGCAGCTTCCATTTCGCGCAGCTGCTGGCCCAGCGCGAAGGATGTCTGGAAGACGCCGCGTACGACCGTGACCTGCTGTTCGCCGCAACGGTCCTGCACGATCTGGGTGTCGGCAATCACGCGAAGGGCGAAGCCCGTTTCGAGGTGGAGGGCGCCGACCTGGCGGCAGCCCTGCTCCAGGAACACGGCACGCCCGCGGCGGACGTCGACCGTGTCTGGGAAGCGATCGCCCTGCACACCTCCCCTGGCATCGCCGAGCGCCGCGGGCTGCTGAGCTACCTCACGCTCGAGGGTGTGGGGATGGACTTCGGGCGCCGAGCGGAGCTGTCCGCCGCACGGCAGGAGGAGATCCACGCCGCCTACCCCCGCCTCGACATGGTGCGTTCGCTGGTCGACGCCATCGTGGAACGGGCCGCCCGGTCGGACGCCGCGGCGCCGCGCTACTCCCTCGGCGGCGAACTGCTGCGCGAGCGTCAGACCGACGGCGTGACAAGGATGGAACTGGCGACCGCCTCGTCCCTCTGGGGCGCGTAGCCGTCCGGCCGAGTCTCTGCTGTCGGTGGGGCTGCCCCCGCAGCAGGGCCCTCGCTAGCGGTCCCGCGCCCGCATCAGAAGATGACCCCGGCGGTACCGCTCTCCTTCGAGGGGCTCGCGCAGCATCCGGCCGACTTCGACGAATCCGGCCTCGCCCGCCAGCCCGGCGAGGGCGTCGATCGGCCAGCGGTAGGCCGTCGTCACCTTGTGGTCGAAGGCCGCCACCGGTCCGCCCTCGGATTCGAAGAAGGCGAGCAGGAGCGTGCCGCCCGGGGCCAGCACCCGGCGGAATTCCGTGAAGTACGACGGGATTTCCCGCGGCGGAGCATGAATGACCGAATACCAGCAGACGATCCCGCCCAGCGTGCCGTCGGCCTGCCCCAGGGCGTCCATCGAGCCGACCTCGAAGCGCACACCGGGGTACGCCTCGCGGGCGAGGCCGATCATCGCGGGCGACAGGTCGATGCCGAACGCGTCCAGCCCTAGCTCCCGCAGATGCGCCGTCACATATCCGGGGCCGCAGCCCAGCTCCGCGACGGGCCCGGCGGCAGCGGTGGCGCGCGTGAGATCGGCGAACGCGGCCAGGACCGCGCGGTCCAGCGGCAGGCCGTCGAGCGAGTCGCGGACGAGGTCCGCGTAGAGGACGGAGACGGCGTCGTAGGCGTCTGCGGTCGCACGGAGGTACGAGGGCACTTCCCTGAACTCGATGACCAGGGAGCCCCGGCGGCGCATCCGGGACCCGGGGGCCGGAGTCTGGGCGGTGACCTCCCAGACTCCCGGCCACGTCAGTGCCCCCACCGGAGGCCCGTCCGGATCGGCGGCGGCCAAGACCACCCCTGCCTCCCACGCGACCTTCCGTGCGTCGGTGACGATCAGCCCGACCACGTCGGGAACCGTGACCTCGTCGGCCGTGCTCGGGCCCATCCAGCTCATACAACCCCCCAGCGTGCAGCATCCCGCTGATGCCCTGCAGAGGATAGGCCCCAGCCGGACCCGATCCGCCCTCAGGGGCGAAGACCGGCCTGCCTGAGTGCCACCCGGGACAGGTCGCCGATGACCTGCTCGTCCCCCCGGCGCCAGGCGTCCGCGAGACCCCCCGGTGGAACGGAGACCGCGGCGAGGTCGGCCACCGGCCCGGTCAGGGCACGCAGCGCCAGCAGGTCGGCGCCGCCGGGAGCGTCAACCAGGCCTCGGATCAGCGCACTGCGCCGGATCCAGCGCAGGCGCGGGGGAAGCCACAGCGCCAGCACCACCGCCACCGAGACGACGAGCAGCGCGAAGGTGGTCAGGTCGGCCGCGCGGCCCACCGCGTCCTGCATCGACTGCCCGGCATCGGAGAGCCCTGTGCTGGCCTCGGCGGCTGACTGCAGCGGCTTCTTCAGGATGCCCCCGACGACCGGTACGTTCGAGGCCGCGTTCCCGGCGTCGCCGAGGCCGGACGCCAGACTGCCGCCCGCGTCCTCCACCTTCCGCCCCGGCTCGGCCAGCAGCATGATCGCGTCGTGGACGGCCAGCGCGAACGTCACCGCGGCCGCCAGCAGGGCCACGGCGATGAGATCGGCGAGCACCTGCCGGAAGCGACGTGCTCGGGTCTGGGCGTAAAGGCGCATCTGCGTGCTCCTGTTCCGGCGACACCAGCGGACAAGACCGGTCGGCGACCGGGTGAGGCACGACAGCCGTGGCAGCAAGCCCCGGCCCGCCGCCCGACCGTACGTGACACCTGCCCCGTCCGGGCACGTTCACCTGTCGACGCGAGTCGCCGTCCGCCGGTCGGCCACGATGCGCGAAGACGCGACGGAGTTCAGCGCGGGATCACCCAGCCCGGCGTCCAGGTCCCGGCGGCTCCGTGGCCGCCCGCCGCGGCGGCGAGGTGGGTGCGGAGGGCAGGCAGTGCGGGATGGGGGTTGTCGCGGTGCCACAGGAGCGAGTGCGGGTAGACGGGCGTCGGATCGGTCACCGGGATGCGGCGCAGGCCGTGGCCGGCGGGCCATACGAGGCGGGTCCGCTCGCCCATGAACGTGGCCAGGGCCGGGGTGTCGGCGATGGTGTCCAGGAGCGCGTCGGAGCCGAAGTTGGGGCCGGTGGCCTCGATGGTGAGGCCGAACTCGGCGGCGGCGTCGGCGTAGTAGGCGGCCCACTCGGTACCGGGGACGATCCCCGGCATCCAGATCCGGTGCCCGGCGAGCTGCCCGAGGGTCACCGACCGGGCGCCCGCCAGCGCATGGGCCGGGCCGGTGAGGAGCTGGAGCGGCTCGTCGAGTACGCGGACGGACTCGATGTCCTCGGGAAGGGGCCGGCCGGGCACGGCGACGGCACGGAAGGACGCGTCGATCGCGCCGGAGCGGATGGCGGCGACGGCCGTCTCGATGTCGAACAGCATCACCACGTCGAGGTCGATCTCGGGGTGCGCGCGGTGGAAGTCGCGCATCAGGCCCGACGGCGCGACGCGCGAAGCGATCACGTCGACGCGCAGCGGACGGCGGCCGGGGCGCACCGACGCGGCCGCGCGCTCGGCGACGCGCAGCAGCTCGCGCGCGTGCGGCAGGAACGCCTGCCCGTCGATGGTGAGCTCGGCGCCGCGCGCGGTACGGGTGAACAGCCGTACGCCGAGGCTGCGCTCCAGCGTGGCGATGCGCTTGGAGACGGCCTGCTGGGTGACCCCCAGCTCGGCGGCGGCCTGCTGGAACTGTCCCGCATCGGCGGCGGCGGCGAAGGTCCGGACGGAGTCGAGGTCCATACCGACACCGTACGACTACAACCCACAGTTGTGGCTGGTCGCTCACATGGTTGTTTGACCCCCGCTAAGGCACTCGATTTGATGCTTCCGATCGCGGATCGGTTGTGCGGGTGAGTGGCGAGGGGCCGTGGACATGAAGAGCGGGCACCGCCTCGGGCGGAGCTTCGGATGGCTCTGGGGAGCGTACGGAACCAGCGCGCTCGGCACGTGGCTCGCCTTCGGAGCGTTCCCGCTGATCGCCATCCAAGCCCTGCACGCCGGCCCGGCGGAGGTCGCCGCGCTCGCCTCCGCGGGGGCCATGGTGGGCGCGGCCGTCGCGGTGCCGCTCGGTCCGTGGGTGGAGTTCCGCCGCAAGCGGACGGTACTGATCACGATGGACCTGGTGCGGTGCGCGGCGCTGCTGACGCTACCCGCCGCCTACGTGCTCGGCGTGCTCACCTTCCTTCAGCTCCTGCTCGTCTCGATCGTCGTCGCCGCGGCCGACATCACCTTCCGGGCCGCCTCCGGCGCCTACCTGAAGACGCTGCTCCCGGCCGAGGACCTGCTCGTCGCCAACGCCAGGTTCGAGTCCACGACCTGGACGGCCACCGTCGTCGGCCCGCCGCTGGGCGGGGTGGCCATCGGGCTCCTCGGTCCCGTGGCGACGGTGGTGGCCGACGCGGTCAGCCATCTGCTGTCGGCCCTCGGCATCCGCGCGATGGGCGGACACGAGCCGCCGCCCGAGCGCCGGGAGGCCACGCGGATGCGGGTCGCGGACCTGTTCGACGGCTGGCGGTTCATCCTCGCCGACACTGCACTGCGCCCGCTGTTCTTCAATACCGCCCTCTTCAACGGCCTGGTCATGGCCACCCAGCCGCTCCTGGCCGTCCTGATGCTCGGCTCGCTCGGGTTCGCGCCGTGGCAGTACGGCCTCGCGTTCGCCGTGCCCGCGATCGGCGGGCTGCTCGGATCGAGACTGGCCCGGCCCCTCGTCACCCGGTTCGGCCAGCACCAGGTCCTGGTCGTGTCCGGAGCGCTGCGCGCGCTCTGGCCCATCGGCCTGGCCTTCCTCGGCCCGGGCTTAGCGGGGCTGCTGCTGGTGATGGGCGTCGAGTTCGGACTCGTCTTCTGCTGCGGGGTCTTCAACCCCGTGTACGCCACGTACCGCCTCGAGCGGACCCCGGCCGACCGGGTGGCCCGCACGCTGTCCGCCTGGGCGGTGACGGCCAAAGCCTCGACCGCGCTCCTGACGGCCCTCGGGGGCCTGCTGGGCGTCCTGCTCGGCCCGCGCACGGCCATCGGACTGGCGGGCGTGCTGCTGCTGGCGACCCCGCTTCTGCTGCCCGCCCGGGAAAGGGTGGTGAAGCCCGGGCCAAAGGTGCCGTAGGGTTAGGGCAACGACGCGGGGTGGAGCAGCTCGGTAGCTCGCTGGGCTCATAACCCAGAGGTCGCAGGTTCAAATCCTGTCCCCGCTACCACTCGGAAGGGCCCGGATCCTCAGGATCCGGGCCCTTCCGCCGTACGCGACGGCCGATGGCCGGGTGGCCGGTCCAGCGCACCGGGTAGCCGACTCGTGGGGAGGAGTCCCCGGTCGTACGGTGGTGAGGGGGACCGGAACCGGCACCCACGGCGAGTGCGCCGTCGGAGTCTGCGCCGTCCGGTCGAGACGACCGCACACCGAGAGCAGGTGCATCCCTTTGCGCACGTCAACCCGCACGTCGACCCGTACGTCGACCCGTATCGCCAGTGTCCTCACCGGACTGACCCTAGCCCTGGGCGGAGCGGCCCTGGCCGCACCCGCCGCCCACGCGGACGTGAGCGCCTGCATCAACGCCGTCGAACGCGAACTGCGCGGCGGCGAGGCCCCGGAGTCCGTCAGGACGGCCTGCTCCGCAGGGGTCAACGGCTACCACGACCAGTGCGTGTCCGGCCTGACCAAGGGCGGCGTCACCAACGGCACCGCGGTCAGCGCCTGCCGGGTGGCCCCGAACTAGGCCCTGACCAGGTCCTGCCCTTTCGGCCAGGAGACCTCGGCCGGCCGGCTGCTCCCGCGGGGCAGTCGGGCCCCGGTCAGATCGTGACCGTGCCGTGGGCGGTGGCGAACTCGACCGAGACCAGGCCCGGTTCCTCATCCTCGACCCAGGTGACGTCGATCTGGTCGAGGGGGTGGTCGGCCGGTTCGCCGAGGAATTCGGCGATGGAGGCGGCGTCGCCGCCGATGGAGACCCCGTGGATGGTGGTGGAGGTGCGCGGGTCGGCGCTCGGACGCTCCTCGATGGGCACCAACCACTGGAGGAAGTAAGGCAGTTGCGGGTCCTCCAGCAGTTCCAGCAGGCCGATCTGCTTCCACCTCAGGTCGAACCCGTCGGGGCGGACACGGTGGCCCTCGGCCGAGGTGCGGCCGAGGCGGGCCTCGACCGGGGTGATGTCGTCGACGGACACCACCCAACCGAGCCAGCCGCCGCCCTCGGCGGCGCGGCGCGCGACCGCCTGGCCGAAGGGTGCGCGGTCGGCGGCGGGGTGGTCGAGGGTGGTGACGACCTCGACGTAGGTGCCGCCGCTCAGCGGAAGAATGAAATTGCGGGTGCCGAACCGCGGGTGCACGCCCCCGTCGACGAACCCGGCGCCGAGGGCCGACCCGATCCACTGGACGGTCGAGGCGAAGCTGTCGCGGGCCACCGCATAGGACACGTGATCAAGTCGCACCGCGCCATCGTCACCCGACAACCCGTACAAATCCCGACGCCACGCCCGCTGCCACAGGATTTCGACACGGCAGGACGGGGCCGAACCCGCTGCGTCGACGCTCCGTCTCTCCGATCAGGTGGTCAGGTGGTCAGGTGGTCAGGTGATCGGGTCGTCGGGCATGATCTCGCGTACCTCCTGCGCGCAGCGGCACGCGCCAGCGAGCTTGGCGGCCCATTCCAGCGCGTCCTCGCGCGTGGGCACATCGATGATCGAGAAGCCGCCGAGCACCGCCTTCCTCTCCGGATACGGCCCGTTGGTGACGGTCCCGTCGGTGGCCACGACGCTCGCCCGCTGCCTTTCCACCCCACCACCGAACACCCACACACCGGCCTCCTGAGCCTCGCGCACCACCTCGTGCGAGGCGTCGGACACCTCCGGCAAGTCCTCTGCGGGGATGTCCATCGCGCCGTCATCGAACGAGATCAGATACCGCGTCATACATGACTCCATGACTCTCTTGCCGGAAGCGACTGTTCTCGTACAGTCTGGGGTCCCAGTCCTCCTCGGCCATGCCGGCCATGCGAAAGGCCCCCGGCCGCCCCGCGTGCAGGCGGAGTGGCCGGAGGCCTCAAGTCGGTGGCGAGGAAAGCGAAGGGACTAGTTCAAGGAGTGTGGAGAAGGAAGCCCCTTCATGGCCTCGCCACGGCTACGTTAACAGCAATGCCGTTGACATAGGGGTGATTTGGCGGTTCAACGGATAGCAGGGGGTGGTGTCCGATGGCTGCTCGGGTGGTGGATCGGATCGGGTTGGG